>DATFJV010000097.1:0-15093 GCA_035268985.1 Anaerovoracaceae bacterium
GAATGCTCCTACTTATGTTAAGGAAGAACCTGAAGAAGAAAAGAAAGATAAAGATGTTTGGGTATGCACAGTATGCGGTTATGAATATGATGGAGATGTTCCATTTGAAGATCTTCCAGACACATATAAATGTCCAATTTGTAACCAGCCTAAATCAGTATTCAAAAAGAAATAATGGGAGGATGATATGAGTAATATACCTACGCCACATATTACAGCCAAAAAAGAAGACTTTGCTGAAACGGTTTTAATGCCAGGAGATCCATTGAGATCTAAATTTATTGCAGAGAATTTTTTAGAAAATCCTGTTTTGATAAATAATGTAAGAGGAGTTCAAGGGTATACGGGAACATACAAAGGCAAGAAAGTAAGCGTTATGGCATCTGGTATGGGAATACCATCAATTGGAATATATTCTTACGAGCTGTTCAACTTTTATGATGTAAAAAACATAATCAGAATTGGCTCCGCAGGAGCAATAAGCGATGACGCAAAACTAAGGGATATAGTAATAGGAATGGGCGCTTGCACTAATTCTAAATATGGAGATCAATTTAGATTACCTGGAACTTATGCACCTATAGCTAATTATTCCTTATTAGAAGAAGCGGTGAATAAATCTAGAGAATTAGGAGTAGAACCTAAAGTTGGAAACATTTATTCATCAGATACATTTTATGATGATGCATTAAGCTTGGCAGACTGGCAAAAGATGGGAGTACTTGCAGTTGAAATGGAATCGGCAGGACTATACATGAATGCCGCTAGAGCCGGAAAGAATGCCCTTTGTATATGCACTATTTCAGATTGTCCTTTCACAGGAGAAGCATGCACAGCCGAGGAAAGACAAAATACCTTTACTAAAATGATGGAGATAGCACTGGAGATTGCTTAATGGTTAAAAAGTGTTCTGTTAAGGAGATAGATATAAGTCTTAGTAAGATTATCTTAGTTATATCCATTGGAACGGCATTTTGTTTTGGAGGTATATTACTAAATCAACCTATTTTGATAGTGCTTGGAGGAATAACGTTCCTCTTCTTGTTAACTAGAAAGTTTGCATATGTAGATGCAGATGGACTGGTCAATGTTAAGGATTTTAGGATGTTTAAAAAATATGAGAAGTGGCCTTACGAAGATATTGAAAGCATAAGGTTTGAGGATGAATTATCAATGGATGATTGCCTCATACGTTTTGAACGGAGTTTAGATGCTAAATCGTATACGTTTTCTAAAGAAGATGCCTTGGAAATAATAAAGGCTACAAAGGAGAAGAATCCAAAAATTAAACAGCATCTTCACTGAAGCGGTAGATGTTGATGCCTTGGACACAAAGGTTCGAAAGAATTCTCCCCATTGGATATTTATAGTTGTATATGATGCCCCGCCTAGTAGCTTGATTATAATTATCGTGCTGCTTGGGGGGTGTTTTTATTGGTTTAATTTATTAAAGTGCCTTGACTAAAAGGCAAATATGAAATATAATACTTGTATACAATTATACAATTAAGGGAGGTAATATATGAAGTTGACAATAAATAATCACAGTAACCTATTAGAAGATGATCGCTATAAGTATTCTCTACAAGATGTGGACGAACCAAATCTTTATAGGGAATTTTTTGAGTACTCTTCTGTGCCGAAAACTTCATTTAATTTTAGAAGAAACCCCCTAGGAATGCCAAAAGATGTTTGGATCACTGACACTACTTTTAGAGATGGACAGCAATCTAGAGAACCTTATACAGTAAAGCAAATGGTTGATATATACAAGCTGTTGTCAAGGTTATCTGGTCCAAAAGGAATAATTAGACAAACAGAATTCTTTGTATATAGCGATAGAGATAAAGAAGCTATTAAGCAATGCATGGACTTAGGTCTTGAGTTTCCAGAAATAACAACGTGGATTAGAGCAAAGAAGGAAGACTTTAAGTTGGTTCACGATATTGGAGTAAAAGAAACCGGCATACTTGTAAGCTGCTCTGATTATCACATATTTAATAAACTTGGTATGACTAGAGGGCAGGCAATGAATCATTATTTATCAGTAATAAGCCAAGCCTTTGAAGCAGGAGTTGTTCCTAGATGCCATTTTGAAGATATAACTAGGGCAGATTTCTACGGTTTTGTAGTTCCGTTTATTAACGAAATAACAAAACTTTCAGAAAAAGCAAAGATGCCTGTAAAGATAAGGGCTTGCGATACAATGGGATATGGAACGCCGTATACTGGAGTTGCTCTTCCAAGAAGTGTTCCTGGCATAATATATGGTCTTCAGCATTATGCGGGAGTTCCCAGTGAGATGCTTGAGTGGCATGGGCATAATGACTTTTATAAAGCTGTAACAAATGCAGCCACAGCATGGCTATATGGAGCATCAGCTGTTAACTGTACGCTTTTTGGCGTTGGGGAAAGAACAGGCAATGTACCTTTAGAAGCAATGGTATTTGAGTATGGATCATTAAGAGGAACACTCGATGGCATGGATACTACTGCAATAACAGATATTGCTAAGTATTATGAAAACGAAATTGGCTTTAAGATTCCTCCGCAAACTCCTTTTGTTGGAGAAAACTTTAATGTAACTAAAGCGGGTATACACGCCGATGGACTTTTAAAGGATGAAGAGATATACAATATATTTGATACGCGTAAACTATTAAACAGGCCACCGAAGGTAGCGGTAAGCCAAAATTCTGGATTGGCTGGTATAGCCCTTTGGATTAATGATAAATACAACTTTGAGGAAAGTAGAAAAGTTGACAAGAATAGCGAGCTTGTTAAATATGTCAAGCTATGGATTGATTCAGAATATGAAAATGGCAGATCTTCGGTTATAAGTGACGAAGAACTAGAGAAACTAATTAACGACTATTTTATAATGAAATAAGGAGCAATTTGATGGGACGAACAATAGCAGAAAAAATAATTTTTGAACATTTAATATCTGGGGAAATGGAAAAGGGGAAAGAAATCGGTATAAAGATTGACCAAACATTAACCCAGGATGCTACGGGAACGATGGCATATTTAGAATTTGAAACCATGGGAATTCCGAGAGTTAAAACAGAAAAATCTGTTGCATACATAGACCATAATACATTGCAGTCTGGTTTTGAAAATGCTGATGACCATAGATATATACAAAGTGTGTGTGCAAAATATGGGGTATATTATTCGAGACCTGGTAATGGTATTTGTCATCAAGTTCACTATGAAAGATTTGGAATACCAGGAAAAACTTTAATTGGATCAGATTCCCATACACCTACAGGTGGTGGAATAGGAATGCTTGCGATTGGAGCTGGTGGCATGGATGTTGCAGTTGCCATGGGCGGAGGAGCATATAACATACCTATGCCTAGGATGATAAAAATTAACTTGATTGGTAAGTTAAGAGGAGGCGTAAGTGCAAAGGATATAATACTGGAAGTACTTAGAAGACTTTCAGTAAAAGGTGGAGTTGGTTCTATAGTAGAATATGGTGGTGAAGGCATTAAATCTTTGACCATACCAGAAAGAGCAACCATAACTAATATGGGCGCAGAGCTTGGAGCAACTACATCAATATTCCCTTCAGATGATATTACCCGGGAATTTTTAAAAGCTCAAGGAAGAGAATCTGATTTTAGGTATTTACATAGTGATGACGATGCGATTTATGATGAGGAATACACTGTAGATTTAGATAAACTTTTGCCCCTTGCTGCATGCCCGCATAGCCCTGATAACGTTAAAAAAATAAGTGAGCTTAAGGATATTAAAGTTGATCAGGTTTGTATAGGTTCTTGTACTAATTCGTCCCTATACGATATGCTTAAAGTGGCGAAGATATTAAAGGGCAAGAAGATAGCAGATGGGGTTAGCTTATCAATATCACCAGGTTCTAGGCAGGTGTTTTCAATGCTCGCAGAAAGTGGTGCATTAACTGATTTAATAGATGCAGGGGCTAGAATATTAGAATGTGCATGCGGACCATGTATAGGTATGGGTTTTTCGCCTAATTCGGGAGGAGTAAGTCTTAGAACATTTAACAGAAATTTTGAGGGAAGGTCAGGAACTAAGGATGGACAAATCTACTTAGTAAGTCCAGAAACTGCAGCTTATTCAGCATTAAAAGGTTTCTTTAATGATCCGATGGAAGGAAACGTTAATTTAGAAGTGGCAATGCCGGAAAAGTTTACAGTAAATGATGCTGGGATAATACCTCCATTAAAGGAAAAGGAATCTAAAGATGCTGAAATTTTGAGAGGTCCAAATATCAGACCTTTCCCAACAATGAAACCCCTTGAAAATGATATAAAGGAAGAAGTATTATTAAAGGTAGGAGATAATATAACCACTGATCATATTATGCCAGCAGGATCAAAGATATTGCCGTATAGGTCAAATATCCCTCATCTTGCAAACTTCTGTTTTACAGTTTGTGATGAAGGTTTTCCCAAAAGAGCTATGCTTAAAAAAGGTGGCTACATAATAGGCGGCTCAAATTATGGGCAAGGTTCTTCCAGGGAACATGCAGCATTAGTTCCTCTCTATTTAGGCGTTAAAGCAGTAATTGCTAGAAGCTTTGCTAGAATTCATGCAGCAAATCTTGTTAATGCAGGAATAGTTCCCCTTGTATTTGATGATGAGCTTGACTACGATAAGATAAGTGAAGGTGATGTGCTTGAGATTATTAATTTAAGAGATGATTTATCCCAAGACTTTACATATATAATTAATAGCAACGGTGAAAAGTATAAGGTTAATATGGAATTAGCACCAAGGCAAAAGGAAATACTACTAGCAGGTGGTTTATTGAAATATACAGGGGGCGGAGAAGATGACTAATCAAAGAGAAGTAGAAATAAAAAAAGCCGTGGAACATTTTGAAACTCTATTAAGAAGTCAAATAGAAAGAAATGACAAAATTAAAAACTCCGGAAAAGATGAAAAAAAAGTTCGAGTAATTGGAATTTGTGATGGAGATGGTATTGGACCAATAATTACTAAATCTGCAAAAAATGTTTTAAATGTACTTTTAGCCGATGAAGATGTGGTTATAAAAGAAATCAACGGCTTTAACTTGGAAAATAGATTAAAAAAAGGTCAAACTGTGCCGGATGAGATATTAGCAGAAATAAAAGATTGTGATGTTTTACTAAAAGGACCAACAACTACTCCAAGCGCAGAAAGTGGAGTTAACAACATAGAAAGTGCAAATGTATTCCTCAGAAAAGAACTGGATCTTTTTGCCAATGTTAGGCCTGTATCAATACCTGAAAAAAATATCGACTGGATATTTTTTAGAGAAAATACAGAAGGGGAATATGCATTGGGAAGCCAAGGCGTTGAAATTAGCGATACATTAGCATTTGATTTTAAGGTTACGACTAAAGAAGGCACAACGCGTATTGCAGAACTTGCCTTTGATTATGCTAGCAGCAATGATAAAGATCGAGTATCTATAGTAACAAAAGCAAATATCATGAAAAAAACTGATGGTAATTTTTTAAACATTTGTAAGGATGTTTCGAAAAATTACCCAAATATTAAAATCGACAGTTGGTATGTTGATATAATGGCTGCTAATCTAATAAATAACGATGTGAATAAAGAGTTCCAAGTATTCATACTGCCAAACCTATATGGAGACATAATAACTGATGAAGCTGCACAGTTACAAGGCGGAGTAGGTACTGCTGGAAGCGCAAATATAGGTAGTAATTATGCAATGTTTGAGGCTATACATGGAAGTGCACCTAGAATGATAGAAGACGGTTTGGTAGATTATGCAAATCCTTCAAGCATTTTAAGGGCAACTAGCATGTTGCTTAGACATATTGAATTAAACGACAAAGCTGAACTTTTGGAAAAAGCTTTGGATAAATCTTTAGAGGATGGAATAAATGTTACAGGTCTAAGTAACGGTAATACTTGCAAAGAATTAACTGAATATGTACTTGACTATATTAAATAGACACTGACCCTTGCTTAGCAAGGGTCTTGTTAGTGGGAAAAATTTAACAGCATATAAACAGAATTGGAATAATATTCATTTTTAATAAACGGTTGAATTTGATTTAATAAAGTGCTACTATAGGAATAAGCATATAAAATGGAATAGTTTTTTTGAGACGAAAATATATGCTGAAACTAGTAGAAGAAGAAGGTGATCTGAATGTCAATGGAGCAATTAAAAAAAGTGCGAGAAGTTGAAGTTCAGGCCGATTTGATTCGAAAAGAAGGGACGGCTGAAGCCAAAAGAATCGTTGAGCAGGCAAAGATTGAAGCTGCTACTGCACATGATGACGCAAGGGAAAGTGCAGAGACACAGCATCAAATTGATGTTAAAAGTGCAAAGGATGATGCGAACGATATGTATGATGAGATGATATCGAAAGCAAAGAAGAATTGCAATGCGGATAAAAAACGAGCTGAAAGTAAAATGGATAAGGCTGTTGAAATTATTCTTAGGAAGGTTGTGAGCTGATGGCAGTAGAAAGAATGAACAAATTCTTTGTCATTGGTCTTGATGAATTCAGAGATTCTTTAATTAACAAATTAATGGACTTTGGAGTAACACAACTATCGAGTCAAGAATCAAAATTGGCTGATGAAGAATGGACTGCCCTTGTTAACAAGGGAGGCAATGATGAAGACGTCTCCAAGCTAGAGAGTAAAATAAACGTAATTGAAAATGTTGTAAAAACTCTTGACGCTTATGACACATCTAAAAAGCCGCTTTTCAAATGTAGAGAATCAGTGAACAAAGAGGCATTTGAAAAAGTGGTGTCAAACGACGTCAGCATTGACGAAAGAATTGATAAAGTTCGCGAACTGAGTAGTAGTTTAAAAAATTTAAATGGTAAAAAGAACAAGATTGAAACGACAATTGTAGGATTACTGCCCTGGGAAGAGTATAGTATACCGGTGGAGAAGACAGAAACAAAATATACTCAAATAAACCTGGGAACAGTTTCAAATGCTTTAAATATCGCGGAAGTCAAGGAAGCTATGGAAATGGCTACTAGTATGTGCGAAGTTTCTCAAATCGCCAGTGATGACGGTCAGATTTATCTGTCCGTTTTTTTTGTAAAAGGGGAAGAAGACAAAGTAAAGGAAGGGTACAAAGAGATTGGTTTCAATCGAATAGTTTTTAAGGACTTAGAAGGTACTCCATCTCAATGTATCAAGAAACTTACAAAAGAAAAAGAAGAGACAGACTCAGAAATTGAAAAAATTGAATTGGCATTGGCAGAAATGGTTTCATATTTAAAGGAAATCAAATGGTTGCATGATAAATTCGCCATGGAAAGAGATGCTGCAAAAGCTAATAGAAAAACATTACAAACAAAAAGGACTTTCTATTTGGAAGGTTGGGTTCCAACTAGAGCTGATGAAGCGATATCAAAGTTGTTCGATGAATATGATTGCTATTATGAGCTTTATGAACCAGAAGCAGAAGAAGAAAAACCAATATTATTTAATAACAATAGTCTAGTTCAACCAGTAGAAGTAATAACGGAGCTATACTCTTTACCAAATTCAAAGGAAATAGATCCAACACCTATCTATTCTATGTTTTATCTAGGATTTTTTGGATTGATGTTTGGTGATATAGCATATGGTATAATACTGACATTAGTATGTACTTTAATGCTAAAGAAGTTTAATTTAGAGGGTACTGTGTATAAGTTGGTAAAATCCTTCGCTTATGCAGGTGTTGCTACAGCCTTTTGGGGGATTATGTTCGGAAGCTGTTTTGGAGATTTAACTGGAGTTATAGGTGTAAAATTCTTTGATAATCCTGACATGCTACTAAAACCACTTTGGTTTGATCCAATAACAAATCCGATTAAACTTCTTATGTATTCATGTATATTTGGTACCATCCACATATTTATTGGTATGGGAATTAAAGCACGTGCATATATAAAAGAAGGCAAATTTCTAGAAGCGTTTAACGATGTATTCTGTTGGTATTTAATGATAATTGGTCTTGTTTTATGGCTAGCTGGAGACAGCTATATAAAAGAAGGACTTGGAGTAGTAGGCCAGTGGATAACTATTGGTGCTACTGCAGGAATATTAGTATTACCATTCTTTATATCAAAAGGAATTGGTAAAGCTGTAGGATTATGGAATCTATATGGAGTAACAAGCTATATATCAGATATATTGTCTTATTCAAGACTTTTAGCTCTTGGGTTAGCGACTACAGTTATATCTCAAGTAGTTAACATGCTTGGAGGCTTTATGAGTAATAGTATTATTGGAGTAATATTATTCTTAGTAATACTTGTAATAGGACATGTGTTTAACTTTGCAATAAACGGACTTGGGGCCTTCGTGCATTCTTGCCGTCTGCAATATGTGGAGTTCTTTGGTAAATTTTATGAAGGCGGCGGGACGCCGTTTGAACCATTCAATAAGAAAACAAAATACGTACAATTGATAAAGGAGGAAATATAAATGAGTTTAGGAATAGCATTAGCCATCGGTGGAGCAGCTATAGCTGCATGTGCTTGTGGAGGAAGTGGTCTTGGTGTTGGGGCTGCAGGAGAAGCAGCATCAGGAGTAATAGCAGAAGATCCAAATAAATTTGGTCAAACCCTATTGTTACAGGCATTGCCAGGTACTCAAGGTATTTATGGACTATTAATGGCTTTTCTGATATTAGCAAAAGTCGGTATGTTAGGCGGGGATCCAGCAGCAGTTACTACAGAGCAGGGTTTGTACCTTATGTTTAGTGGAATTCCAATTGGGATCGTAGGTATTCTTTCGGGATATGCTCAAGGGAAATGTGTTGCCTCTGGATTAACTTTAATAGCTAAAAGACCAGGAGAAATAGCAAAAGCTATAATATACGGAGCGATGGTTGAAACTTTCGCTATTTTAGCTCTATTAGTATCATTTTTGATGTATAACAGTGTTGCCCTTGGTTAATGGATTAGGGATGTGAGTAAATGAGTTTAGATAAGATTAATGAAAAGATACTTAAAGATGCAAATGAATATGTGGAAAACTTAAAGAAAGAAGCCCACGTGGAAGCTGATAAGATTGGTGATGAATGGAATAAAAAAACATCACAAGCCGTCGAAAGAATCAACAAACAAACATTTGTAGAAGCAGAAGAAATCAGAAAAAGAAAACTATCTGTTGCAAATCTTGAAATAAGAAAAATGAACCTAGCTGTTAAACAAGATGCTGTTAGTTTGGCTATAACAAAGGCAATAGATGAAATTGCAAATATGGATAGAGAAAAGTATCTGAATTTCTTGATTGAAACTGTAAAAGAAACACAGTTTTGTGAAGGCGAAATAGTTTTAAATGACAAGGATAAAAAAGAATTAGGCGCTAAACTTATTGATTTATTAAATAAGGATAGTGAGAGTGAAAATTTTGTCTTGTCAGAGAAAACTCATAAAGATAGTGGAGGATTTATAATTTCCGTGGGTAATACGGAAATAAATTCCACAATAGAAACTATGGTATACGGGATAAAAGAAGACGTTACACCAGAAATTGTTTCGGTATTGTTTTAGGAGCATATAATGATTAAATATAATAATGCTGACTACAAATATGCATCGACCGTAATAAGGGGCAATCATAAAAGGTTGTTATCTAAAGAGAAGGTTGAAAAAATGCTAGATAGCAAAACTCCTGAAGATGCTATTAAGGTGTTGCATGAATTAAACTATGCAGATGGGGCAGAAATATTTATTGATGAATATGATAAGCTACTAAAGCAGGAGCAAATTAGTGCATTTAATATGATAAAATCAGTAGTCCCTGATGAGAGGTATTTGGCAGTATATAGTTATCCAACGGACTATCATAATGCAAAAACCCTGTTAAAAGCTGAACTATTAAATATTGATGCCAATGAATTGCTTTTAGAAAATGGCGCAGTGGAAACTGAAGTCTTAAAAGATGCGATACATAATAGGAATCTTCATAAAGTTAGAATAGATTTGGCAAATGCAATACAAAAAGCATTGGATACTTTTGCAACTTCGCAAGACCCTCAATCTATTGATTTAATAATGGATAGGGCCGCATTTGCGGACGTGCAATTTGTGGTTTCGCAATTTGAAAATGAATTTATAAAAAACTATGTGGCATTTTTGATAGATGTTGCAAATATAAAAGCCTTTGTAAGAGTTAAGGAAATGAATAAAGCTTGGGATTTCTTTTCTAAGATATTTATTCCTGGAGGTAAAATACAGGAGAAAATATTTACCAACGGATATGAAGAACCCTATGAACAGTTTGCAGAGAAATTAGAAGTTTACGGAATTAGCAAAATTCTTACAGAAGGAATGGCTATGTTAAAAGAAT
This sequence comes from Anaerovoracaceae bacterium, assembly GCA_035268985.1. Lineage (GTDB taxonomy): Bacteria > Bacillota > Clostridia > Peptostreptococcales > Anaerovoracaceae > JAAYHV01. The sequence goes on from DATFJV010000097.1 coordinate 10,330, forward strand.
CAGGACGATTCACAGATATGGAAAAAATGTCTGACAATATGGTGCTGAGATATGTCCAAGATGGAAAATACATAGCATTTGGCATAGAAAACGTTATTGGATATCTTGTTGCAAAGGAAATGGGAATAAAAAATGCAAGAATAATATTAGCTGGCAAGCTTGCAGGACTTTCTGAAGACAAGATAAGAGAAAGAATGAGGGACACATATGTATAAGATCGGTGTGATTGGAGATCGTGATAGTGTCTTAGGCTTCAAATCAGTAGGATTAGATGTTTTTCCGTGTGCTGATGCAGAGGAAGCCCAAAAGACACTTCACAAAATTGCTAGAGAAGAATATGCAATTATCTTTATCACGGAAAACATATGTGAACATATGTTGCCCGCGATGAATTCATATAAGGATAGTAAGTTGCCAGCGGTAATACCTATTCCTGGAATGGATGGAAGCCGAGGAATTGGGATGAAGCAACTTAAGGCTTCTGTAGAAAGGGCAATAGGCGCAGATATTTTGTTTGGAGGTGACCAGTAAGTGAACCAAGGTAAAATAGTAAAGGTATCCGGACCATTAGTAATTGCAGAAGGAATGCAAGATGCTGATATGTTCGACGTTGTTCATGTAGGTGAAGAAGGTCTAATAGGAGAAATAATCGAAATGAGAGGCGCGCAAGCCTCTATACAAGTATATGAAGAAACAGCAGGATTAGGGCCAGGAGCACCAGTAGTTTCGGTAGGGGAGCCCCTTAGTGTGGAATTAGGACCTGGATTGATATCTACCATATATGATGGAATACAAAGACCATTAGAAACTATAAGAGAAATGGTTGGTAATAATATAACAAGAGGTATTCATGTTCCTGAAATTAGTAGAGATAAAATATGGGAATTTGTTCCAACTAAAAAGGTTGGCGATCAAATTGAAGCTGGAGACATAATTGGAACAGTACAAGAAACTAAGCTAGTTGAGCAAAAAATTATGATTCCTTATGGTATAAATGGAGTAATAAAAGAAATCAACGAAGGTGAATTCAAAGTAGATGAAACTGTGGCGAAGGTTGAAAATAAAGATGGTGAAATCAAGGAAATCACACTTATGCAAAAATGGCCTGTTAGAAAAGGTAGGCCATATAAGGAAAAGATCTCACCAAGTACACCTTTAGTTACAGGACAAAGGGTAATTGATACAATGTTCCCTATTGCAAAAGGTGGAGTAGCAGCAGTTCCTGGACCTTTTGGTTCTGGTAAAACAGTGGTACAACATGCTTTAGCCAAGTGGGCAGATGCGGAAATTGTAGTTTACATAGGTTGTGGAGAACGTGGCAATGAAATGACAGATGTACTTATGGAATTTCCAGAGCTTATTGACCCAAAATCAGGAGAAAGTTTAATCAAAAGAACTGTATTAATTGCAAATACATCAGATATGCCAGTGGCAGCTCGTGAAGCATCTATTTATACAGGTATTACAATTGCGGAGTACTTTAGAGACATGGGCTATTCAGTAGCATTGATGGCAGATTCCACATCAAGATGGGCAGAGGCGCTTAGAGAAATGTCTGGTAGACTTGAAGAAATGCCGGGAGAAGAAGGTTATCCTGCATATCTTGCTTCAAGACTTGCTCAATTCTATGAAAGAGCAGGAAGATGCATAAGTATAGGTCAAGATGGAAGAGAAGGAACATTGTCCGCGATAGGTGCGGTGTCTCCTCCAGGAGGCGATATTTCAGAACCGGTATCTCAAGCTACTCTTAGGATAGTAAAGGTCTTTTGGAATCTAGATGCAAGTTTAGCTTACAAGAGGCATTTCCCAGCGATTAACTGGTTAAGTAGTTATTCTCTATATATTAAGGCTCTAACTCCTTGGTTTAGAGAGAACGTATCAAAGACATTCCCAGAGCTTAGGCAAGAAACTTTGGCGCTACTTCAAGAGGAAGCTGAGCTGAACGAAATAGTACAATTAGTTGGTGTTGATGCTTTGTCACCAACAGATAGAATAAAACTTGAATCATGTAAATCAATAAGAGAAGATTATCTACATCAGAATGCTTTCCATGATGTTGACACATATTCATCGCTTAAAAAGCAATTTATGATGCTTACACTAATTATGGAATACTATAAACAATCCATGGAAGGCCTCAGTGAAGGTGCTAAACTAGATGGATTAATTAAAATGCCAATTAGAGAAGACATAGGTCGTTTCAAATATGTGGTTGAAGAAAAGTGTGGGGAAGAGTTCAATAGAGTGTCTGAAGAACTTACTAGAAGCATACAAGAGCTCATAACAAAGGGGGCGGAAGAAAACTATGATTAAAGAATATAGAACGATAACAGAAGTTGCAGGCCCTTTAATGCTTGTAAAAAATGTAGAAAATGTAACTTATGATGAGCTGGCAGAAATAGAACTCCCCAATGGAGAAGTGAGACAGTGTAAGGTTTTAGAAATTAATGGATCAGACGCACTAGTACAATTGTTTGAAAGTTCTGCAGGCATAAACTTAAAAGAATCAAAGGTTAGATTCTTAGGAAGAGGAACTGAGCTTGCCGTATCTCCAGATATGTTAGGAAGAGTATTTGATGGTATGGGTAGACCAAATGATGGTGGCCCAGAAGTCATTGCGGAAAAAAGACTAAATATCAATGGCCTTCCAATGAATCCTGCAGCGAGAGAATACCCCAATGAATTTATCCAAACGGGGGTATCATCAATAGATGGACTTAATACCTTAGTTAGAGGACAGAAGCTTCCTATTTTCTCAGGATCAGGCTTACCTCACGCCGAGTTTGCCGCTCAGATAGCAAGACAAGCAAAGGTAAAAGATGGCGAATCCAACTTTGCAGTAGTGTTTGCTGCAGTGGGTATTACTTACGAAGAAGCTGATTTCTTTGTACAGGACTTTAAAAGAACAGGGGCAATAGATAGATCAGTATTATTTTTAAACCTTGCAAACGACCCTGCGGTAGAGCGTGTAGCAACACCACGTATGGCTCTTACAACAGCTGAGTACTTGGCTTTCGAAAAGGACATGCACGTACTAGTTATAATTACTGATATTACCAACTACGCAGAAGCGCTAAGAGAGATATCAGCAGCAAGAAAAGAAGTTCCAGGCAGAAGAGGCTATCCTGGATATCTTTATACTGACCTTGCTACAATGTATGAAAGAGCAGGTAGAATGAAAGGTCATGAAGGATCGATTACCATGATTCCTATACTTACTATGCCAGAAGATGATAAAACGCATCCTATACCAGATTTAACTGGATATATTACAGAAGGACAAATTATACTTTCTCGTGAGTTGTACAGAAAAGGTGTAACACCTCCAGTTGACGTTTTGCCTTCATTATCTCGTCTAAAAGATAAAGGTGTTGGTAAGGGAAAAACAAGAGAAGACCACTCAGATACAATGAATCAGCTTTTTGCAGCATACTCAAGTGGTAAATCAAGTAAAGACTTGATGGCTATATTGGGAGAAGCAGCTTTAACAGAGATGGATTTGATTTATGCTAAATTTGCGGATGAATTTGAGAAAAGTTACTTATCTCAAGGATATGATAAAAATAGAGACGTAATAGAAACATTGGATTTAGGATGGGAACTTTTAGGAATGATTCCTAAATCGGAATTAAAACGTATCAAAGATGAATATATAGAAAAGTATTATCCAAAGGATAATGATTAAGGGGGCGAAGAGATGGCTAGGTTAAATGTAAACCCAACCAGAATGGTCTTGACTACCCTAAAGAGACGTTTAGTTACTGCTACCCGTGGACATAAACTCATGAAAGACAAAAGAGATGAACTTATGAAACAGTTCATAGAACTTGCCAAAGAGATTAAAGTCCTTCGTGATGAGGTAGAAGAAAACATGGCAGATGTTTATGCTGGTTTTACCATTGCAAATGCAGTAATGTCGAAGGAGCTACTTGAAGAAGCTTTAATGTATCCTAAACAAGGCGTTGAATTATCAGTAGTTACGAAGAATATTATGTCTGTTGATGTTCCTACCTTTGATTTCAGCTATAAGAGCGAAAACAAGGAGGATGTATATCCCTATGGGTTTGCTAATACATCTGGAGAATTAGACGGAGCAATATCAAATATGATAAAGATCTTCCCTACACTTCTGGATTTAGCGGCTCAGGAAAAAAAGGCAGCTCTTCTTTCGGAAGAAATTGAAAAAACAAGAAGAAGGGTTAATGCTTTGGAGTATATAGTTATTCCACAACTTCAAGAAACCATAAAATATATAAGAATGAAGCTTGATGAAAACGAAAGAGGTAATCAAACTCGTCTTATGAAAGTCAAAGACATGATGGTTAAAGATGCACTTGAAAAACAAAGAGCACAGACTGAAGAGGCGATTAGAGAATATTGCTCAGAATAAAAAAAGGTTCTTTGTCAAATGGTGTTGGTGAAGAAAAAAAGAACTAGTTTCATAAACCAGGTAGCGAATTATGCTACCTGGTATTTTGTTATTGGTTTAATTAGATTCCTTGATATTAATATTCTATTTCTAAAGTGGAAAAAGCTTCTGTATCCAAAGGCAACTCTCTTAATAACTTTTATGTAATTATTTAAACCTTCAATTGTACCGTTAGAATATTCATATTTAAGAGCATTTTCTACATAGCCCATGTGTTTTAGTAGGCTTGAAATAGAGGTTTTCATGTAATCACTGATGTTTTCGTCGAGGAGTGCATTTAAATCACTCTTTAACTTGATAGTGTTTTTAGTTTTTATGTCATAGAGAAGTATCTG
>DATFJV010000098.1:0-3332 GCA_035268985.1 Anaerovoracaceae bacterium
TGTACAGCATTTCCTAATGGATCAAATATACTCATAATATTTTCAGGTATATCTCCATGAGGAACCCATATATTTGAAGCAGGAAGAGCTACATAATTTGAAAAAATTCCAGTTCTATTAACTCCAACTCCCATAGTATCCTTGCATAGGTGTCTTCTCCCAGCTAAGCAATTTCGGCATTTACCACAAACTATATGTCCTTCTCCTGAAACAATCTGTCCTAACTCAAGGTCAACTACACCTTTTCCCAATTCTATAATCTCTCCTACAAATTCGTGTCCTATAGTCATAGGTGTTGGTACAGTCTCTTGAGCCCACTCATTCCAATCGTAAATATGAACATCTGTTCCACAAATTGAAGTTTTGTGAATTTTGACCATTACTTCTCCATACTTAAGCTCCGGCACAGGTACTTTTTCTATCCACAATCCTTCTTCCGGATATTTTTTTACTAAAGCATCCATCATTTCAGTCATAAATTCCCTCCTAATTCTTGTTTTTTATATTTTACCACCAATTTGTTTACAATTCAAGCACATTTTTCTATTTTGTATTGTTTTCGCGAACATATTTCGATTCAATTAAAAAAAGGCCACCTATTCAATTAATACCCACTATTTGAATAAGTAACCTTGATGTTTATTATTTATTTAAAGCTTTTTTTATTTTTTCCGGTGCTATTTTACATTTTTCTTCAGATACAGCACATACTGCAAATCTCAAACCTTTTTGTAAAGGTATTACAAATATATTTTCTTCCATTAATTTTTCGCTGATCTTCTTTGGATTTTCACAGGGTATACTTATAAAGAAACCATCTCTATATGGAAGTATCTCTAAATCAATTTTTTCTGCCTCTTCTACAAAAGCTTCAGCTCTTTTTCTAAGTAATTTCTTGTATTTACTTTTTTCTTCTTCATACTGACTTCTAAGTTTATCATTATTAGTAAGTTTTGCTACAGTAGTCATTGCTCCTCTAGTTCCATTAGACCAGTTTGCTCTAGCCGTATGTAAACAAGCATAGTAAAATTCTTCTGCTATCTCCTCACTACTTGAAATACCTATTACAGCACCACTTCTCAATCCATACATAGTATGGCTTTTAGATGCACTGAAAGCTACTATTATAAATAAATTTTCTGGAAGATTGGTAAATTTTTCAAAAAATTTCTTTCTTTCATCCTTTTCGCCAGCAAATTCAATATATGCAGCATCTACAAGTATGGTTATCTTATTTTCTTTATCTTCAGATATTCCTTTAAAGAAATCTAAAATCTCATCCCACTCTTCATCCGCTACACTATATCCAGTAGGGTTATGTGCAGGTGTATTTAAAATTAATAACAACCTTTTTTGTTCTTCTAATAATTTCTTTGATTTTTCTTTTAGTCCTTTGATATTATATTTCCCATTTTTATCAAAGATATCAAAAGTTTCTACTCCTCTATCTATTTCCTCTGTAATGGTCTTGTATGGTGACCAGTACCAATTCGTAGTAAGTATACTATCACCTGGATTTGTGTAGTTCCAAACAGCCTGTTTTACTCCTCCAGTACCTCCAGGAGTTGCAACTGCTCTAATATGAGCATCTGGTTTGTACTGACCAAAACAATTTTCTTCTGCTGCTTCCAAAAACTCCTTAGTTCCTTGAATTGGTGCATAAGCTGCAATATCTGCATTATTCAAAGCTTTCAAAGTGCTATAAACAGAATCAAAAGCAACTAAGCTTCCATCATCTTCCATTAATGCCCCTAAAGTTGAATTAATTACCTTATCTTCCCCATACTTTTCCTTTGCTTCTGCCGCTTTTCCTGCTATCATAAAAATTGGATCATTTTTAGCAGGCCATTTTCCGTGTTCTGATACCATTGTTGACATTTTATCACCTCAAGTTTTATTTATTAAATAATACTATTTATTCACTTTTTTTTCAATGAATAATCTGTAAATCAAGCTATTTAAATATAAATATTTATAAAACTCTTGCTTCACCTCTGTATATTACACCTCTTCTGCCATTTACAGTTAAAAATTCTCCATCCTCTATTTCTGTAAATACGTCTTCAAAGCCTACCACTACTTCTAATCCTAAATTCATTCCTGCAATAAAGGCATGGGATGTAAGCCCACCTTCTGAAGTAACAACTGCACTTGCTTTTTCCATAAAAGGTACCATATCTTTTTCAGTCATAGTAGTAACTATAATGTCACCTTCATTAAATTTACTTTCAATTTCTTCTGCTGTTTTACCTAACACTGCCTTACCGTAAATTGTTTTCTTTCCTACTCCGACACCTTTAAATAAAAGTTCACTTACTACGTGTACCTTTATAAGATTTGTACTTCCCGCTATTCCTACTGGAACTCCGGCTGTAACTACGACTAAATCTCCGTTACTAATATAACCTTTTTCTAATGCTTCACTTACAGATAAGTCTATTAATTCATCTGTTGCATCTACTTTTTTTATTTTTATTGGATAGGCTCCCCATACTAAAGACATTTTTCTCATTACTTTATTAGAATGAGTTGCAGCTATAATTGGTACCTTAGGTCTAAACTTAGCTACCTCTCTAGCTGTATACCCTGATGATGTTGCTGTTATTACAGCAGATGCATCTAGAGACAATGTGGTTCTACATGTTGCAACACTTATAGCATTGGTGATAGTGTTGTCAGAAATATCTGATTTGGTCTTAAATATTTCTTCATAGTCTAAGGAATCCTCTATTTTACAAGCAATATTTGCCATTGTTTCTACGGCTTCAACGGGATACTTCCCAGCCGCAGTTTCTCCCGAAAGCATAATTGCATCTGAACCTTCGAATATAGCAGTAGCTACATCGCTTACCTCAGCTCTTGTAGGTCTTGGATTCCTTATCATTGAGTCAAGCATTTGAGTAGCTGTTATTACAGGTTCTCCTACTTTATTACATTTGTTTATAATATCTTTTTGTACTAATGGCACCTCTTCAGCATCTATTTCAACTCCTAAATCACCTCTAGCAACCATTATACCATTTGAAACCCTTAGTATCTCATCTATATTATCTACACCTTCTCTATTTTCTATCTTTGATATTATTCCTACTTCTTTACAGCCACTATTTTCTAAAAATTCCCTAATCTCTAAAACATCTTCTTTTTATCTTATAAAGGATGCTGCGATGAAATCAACATTATTTTCTATACCAAAAATTAAATCTTTTTTATCTTTATCCGTTAGAGAAGGAAGATTCAATTTAACATTAGGTATATTAACACCTTTTTTGTCTTTAATTACTCCAGAATTAAGTACCTTACATCTTACGTCCTGGTCACTCATAATTTCT
>DATFJV010000099.1:0-2028 GCA_035268985.1 Anaerovoracaceae bacterium
TTAGAAATAGCCCAGTCTATAGAAAACAAAGACTTTGGACCTAAAATCAAAATTGGACTAACAACACTGGGAAGTGAACATGACAGTGAAGTACTACTAAAAGGGGCTAAACTAGCTCAGGAAGAAAATAATAGTTTGGAAGTTGTACTAATTGGGCATAAATGTGAAGGTTTTGAGTGCTACCAAACCGACTGTGAAAATGAAATGCATAATATAATGGAAAAGCTATTAAATGAAGGGAAAATACAGGGATGTGTAACAAGACACTACAACTTTCCTGTAGGAGTTTCCACAGTAGGAAAGGTTCAAACACCAGCATTTGGAAAAGAAACCTTCATAGCAACAACAACTGGTACATCTGCAGTAAATAGAACAGAAGCTATGTTTAAAAATACGCTCTACGGGATTATAACTGCCAAAGCTATGGGAATAGAAAGTCCAAGTGTAGGTATTTTAAATCTTGACAGTGCAAGAACGGTAGAAAGAGCTTTAAAACAGCTTAAAGAAAACGGATACAATATTAACTTCGCTTCATCTCAAAGGTCCGATGGGGGAGTTATTATGAGAGGAAATGACCTGCTTATGGCTTCTGCTGATGTTATGGTTACTGATACTCTAACAGGAAATATATTAATGAAAATATTATCTTCCTTTAATACAGGAGGTAGCTACGAGGCAGTAGGAAGTGGATACGGTCCGGGAATAGGATTTGACTATGATAAAAACATCCTGATTTTATCAAGAGCATCAGGAACTCCCGTAGTAAAAAATGCAATCCTGTACGGAGCAAAGTTAGCAAAGAACAATCTTAAAGGAAAAATTAAGGAAGAATATATAGAGCTTAAAAAATTCGGCCTTGAAGATATACTTAAATCTTTTGAAGAATCTCAAAAGAAAGATACAGAAGAAGTAAAAATGCCTAAAAAAGAAATAGTTACAGAATCAATAGCAGGTATTGACGTTTTAGATTTAGAAGTTGCCTGTAAAAGATTATGGGCTAAGGGTATTTATGCTGAAACTGGCATGGGTTGTACCGGTCCTATTATAAATGTTTCAGAAAAAAACATCGAAAAATCCAAAAATATTCTAAAAGAAGAAAGTTATATATAAATATAAAAGCCTACAGTCGAAATGACTGCAGGCTTTTTAAAAGGGATAATAGGGAGATAAAAACTATTTGAGAATTTCTATTGCTTTTTCTAACTGTTCGTCCTTATCATCTATTTTCATAAATTCCTCTAAGCTTTGAGTTAAAGATTCCTGTGTTGTGAAGTCAAGTACTCCGTAAGGATAAAGGCCCATATCTTCCTGGTATTTTTTTAATTCTCTCTCTAAAGCATGGTCGAAATGACCATCTGGTCCTGTTACATCGTAATCTAAAAGGTCTAAAATCATTTCTGCTGCTAAAACATCTAAACCTACTATACCTAATTTAGGTTTTCTATACTTATCTAATTCTGGTATACGTGATATATCAATATTTTTTTGTTCATAAGTATCTTCTATTATTATATCTGGTGTTATTCCTATTCCTTCTACTTTATTACCATTAGCAGTAAAGTATTCAGCAGTTGTAAGTTTTATACCTGCTCCATTTCTTAGTGGATACAAGCTTTGTACAGTTCCTTTTCCGTAGGTTTTGCTTCCAATAACAGTTCCTGCATCTCTATCCTGAACAGCTCCGGCAAATATTTCTGATGCACTTGCTGAACCTTCGTTAACAAGAACAGCTAGATCAAAGGTATCCACAGTTAATGAACTTGTATATTCTGAAACTTCACCATTTCCATATTCTACAGTTGCTATAGGTCCTTCTGGAATGAAAAATGAAAGCATACCTATTACTTCTGGAAGACTTCCCCCAGGGTTGTTTCTTAAGTCTATTATAAGCTTATGAACTCCATCCACATCAAACTGTCCAATTTCTTTTGCAAATAATTCTAAAGTATTGTCGTTAAACTTTGTTATCTCAATATAAGCTATATCATCATTAATCAATTCTGAATAAACAGAACTTATAGTAACAAC
>DATFJV010000100.1:0-15089 GCA_035268985.1 Anaerovoracaceae bacterium
ATTAGTAGAGAGGATACTTATGAAGCGAAGGTATTAGACGTAACCGACCAAGGACATTTGCTTATAGAAAAGAAAGACGGTGGTATTGAAGAAATATACTCCGGAGAGGTTTCTGTTAGAGGCAAGAACGGATATGTGTAATCCATATTTTTATCTGTTTTTTTTAGAATCTAATTTTGACATATTACAAACCTCTACAACAGATAAAATGTGAATAAGCAACCCTCCTGAGTATCTACCAATAAAAGATGTGCTTGAATCAGTTAAATGATATGTAATATAACCCATTGCAAACATCCAAAATACCATCATAAGTCCTCTTGTTTCTCTTTTTAAAATCACATGTCCTGAACCAGGTATTATGATTGCTAAAAGTATAGTTAATATTCTTTTCATTAGTACCCTTCCGCTCTAGGCCAATTAGTGTTTTTACCGATGAAACTTTCGTATTTAATATATGATTCTCTTCTCTTTTTAAACCAGATAGATGCCAAAAAATAAAAAGTTAATCCCGATACAATGTTAACCCAATATCCGAAGTACATTCCTATCAAAGTAAGCACAGCCAAAATAAATAAAACAATAGATGGAAGAGGATGAAAAGGAGAAACATATGCTCTTTCTATTGTGCCAATTGGATACATTCTTCTAAATTTAATCATCATAATTGCCGATAATATATAGACTAATATAGCAGACATAATCGAAAACGTAATTACTTGATCCAGCATTCCTGTATAACCAAAAGCTATTGCTATCGGTAGCAGAAAGAGTATTGCCCTATAGGGAGTTTTATACTTGGGATGAAGAACTCCAAATATTTCAGGTATCAAAGTATCTCTAGACATTGCATACCATGCTCTGCTGGAATCTGTAATACATCCATTGGCACTTGCCATACATGAGAGTATAGTTCCGGCAAATAAAGCATTTACAACTATTGGATTTCCAACTTTTCTAGCTGCATCGTATAGTGGATATACTGAAGATCCGAGTATTTCTGCTTCCACCAATCCCGAACATACAAACCAAGTAGCTGTTGCTCCTACAAGTAGGGTTATAGTGCCTACAATAGCTCCTATAGGTAAGGATCTACTGGTTGACCTACATTCTTCTGCTGCTAAAGCAGTACCTTCAATTCCCAGGTAAAACCATACGCCAAATTGAAGTGCACCAACGATTCCCATCCATCCGTAAGGAAGTCCATTTGTTAACTCTTTTATCTGCAGTAGACTTTCAGTTTCCGAATAAAATCTAGTTGAAAACAGAAGTATAAATATTGTTACAAAAGCTATTGCTGTTATCACAAAGTTTAAAGTTAGTGTAGCATAAACCCCCCTATAGTTAATATATGTAAGTGCCAGTAAACTTAATATAACATAAGGAAGGGCATTAACATCAGGACTAAGTGTTTTTAATATTTCACCTACTACTAGTGCATCTGCAGCTTGTAGCATAACATATTCAAATACCAACATTAACCCTATGTTAAATGCTGCCAGAGGACCAAGTAGATATTTTGCCATAGCATACTGTCCTCCTGCTTCAGGTATTACACACCCCATTTCGGTATTCACCATTATTAAACAGATAAACATTATTCCAATTATCCAGCAGGCTGCAATAGCTCCTAGGGACCCTCCTTTAGCCACTGCAAAATTCCATCCCATAAATTCTCCAACTATAACTATCCCAACTCCTAGAGCCCAAATATGCATAGGTCCTAAAACTTTTGACATATTATTATTTTTTTCCATATTTTCCTCTCTTTAGTTATTTCTATTTTTCTCTACCTTTATAAAATCTTTAATCAACAAAAAAGCAAATACTCCGCACATCACCCAAGCTACATAATTCATAAACGACCAAAAGCTCATAATTCACCTCTAATTTATTTTTTTAAGTTTCTTTTTACTGTATATTATTTCTATCATTTTTTTAAGTTCTCTATTAGAAATTTTTAATATAAATATAATATATACCAGAAGCCCACCCATAGTTATAATAAAAGAAGGAAATTTTATTTGATAATTCATGCCGCCTTCCCCTCCTACTATAACTCCACCTTGCAAAATCATGGTTGTTAAAAGGGTTGCAAAACATAGTATCATTATGAAAAGCGTATCAAAAATTACTGACTTAGAACTTTGATTATTATTCATTTATTTTCCTCCATTTTTAATGTCTTCTTTATATATGTAATTTTTATGTTTTTTGAGATGATTATATACTGCCAATAAAGATACAGTGCCAAACATCATAACCAAAAACCATATAGTATTCATAAAATAGACTTCGGACAAATTATTAGCAAAATTTTTAATATTACTCCTTACAACGCCCAAGACTATCCACATTAATAAAGTAAAAATTATTATTATAGTAGTGTCTTTTCTAAAAATATTTTTAGCATTTTGATCCATTTTTTCTCCTTCTCAATTATATTGGACTATTACTTTAATTATGCATTGTCTACTAATTTACAATCATTTATTTTTCTAGTTTGATTTTAATTATAGTACTTTTATTACAAGTATTTATACTATAATATTCATTTTTCTAGCTTCATAGGTTAATTTATCTCTGAAATCATAATGTGCTATTCTTATTAGTGATTTTGCTCTTTGACTTGCCGTCTTACCTTTCAGCTTAACTATTCCATTTTCTGTTACAATGTAATCAACTTCATTTTTTGATGTTGTTACTACAGAACCATTGGTTAAAACAGGTTTGATTTTTGACATAGTACCTTTTTTTGTAGTGGAGTTCATAGCTATAAAAGATTTGCCTCCATTTGATAGATTTGCCCCACGCACAAAATCAACCTGTCCTCCAGTCCCACTGTAGTGTTTTTGTCCCATTGATTCTGAACAAACCTGCCCCAGTAAATCTACTTCTATACATGAATTAATAGACATAAAACTCTTATGTTTTGCAATTATTTGAGGATCATTTACGTAATCTACAGGTTTGAACTCTATGGAAGGATTATCATTCAAGAAGTTATAAAGTCTTTTAGACCCTCCTGCAAAGGTTGTTATACTTTTACTATTATTAATCTCCTTGCTTGTGTTTGTTACAGCACCAGATTCTATCAAATCTACAAATGCATCTACAAACATTTCACTGTGAATACCCAAATTCTTTTTATGCATAAGTGCTTTCCCAACTGCATTAGGTATCCCTCCGATTCCCAGTTGTATTGTTGAGCCATTTGGAATTTCATCTGCTATTATTTTTCCTATTCTTGTATCCAAATCACTTAATAGAGGTGAGTCTAAAACTGGAATTTCATAATTGCTTTCACAAATTAAGTCTACTTCACTAATATGGATAACATTCTGTCCATGGGTTCTTGGCATATTTGAATTAACTTCTAAAAATATCTTACTTGCCTTGTTTTTCAATACAAGACTTTCACTACATGCAAGTCCAAAACTAAAGTATCCATGTTCATCCATGGGAGATACAAGGGCATAGAAAACATCAACATTGAGTTGTTGATCCCAAATCTTAGGTACATTCTTGTAGAAAGAAGGCATATAATCTGCCCTTCCCTCCCTTACCGCATTTCTAGAATATCCTGAAGTGAACCAAGAGACGTGTTTGATGTTATTCTTCATCTCTGGTTTTAATAAGTCATGATTATGAAAAGTTAAAAGTGAATGGTGCTCAACCCCTCTAATATCATTTTTTTTTAAGTGATTAGCAACTGATTTCATTATATCCTTAGGTTCACCACACATTGCCGGAGAAACACAAACATCTTTTTCTCCAATCATTATACCTATTTTTTCAACCTTTACTAGTTTTTTATTATATTCATTTTTCCATTTCATTCTTTTATTATAGGGTATATCTAAGTAATAATAACCCCTATGCTCCTTCCTAAATATATTTTTTATACAATACATTTAACACTTCGAATTTTTTATTTTTTTATATTTAATAAAAAAAGCCAGGGCTTCTCCTCTAATAAGGTAGCCCCAGCGCAAAATAAAATTACATCATTAAATTTTTACCTTCCTCTGCTGCACTTGAAGCATCTACAGTATATAAATCAGCCTCTATTTCCTCAGCGAATTTATCTGTTACCGGTGCTCCTCCTATCATTATCTTTACATTATCTTTTAGACCTGCTTCTTTTATAGCTTCTACTACTTTTTTCATTTGAGTCATTGTAGTTGTTAGCATTGCTGACATTGCTAATATATTTGCATTGTTTTCCTTTACTGCTTCAACAAACTCGTCCGGGGAAGCATCTACTCCTATATTAACTACTTTAAAACCTGAACTTTCCATCATCATACCTACAAGGTTTTTACCTATGTCGTGTAAGTCTCCTTTTACAGTTCCTAATACTACAGTTCCTATGCTAGGCATATCTTCATCATTTATTAAAGGTTTTACTAGTTCTATTCCTGACTTCATAGCTTTTGCCGACATTAATACTTCTGGCACAAACATCTCACCTTTTTTAAACTTTTCTCCTACTGAGTTCATTCCTACCATAAGGCCTTCATTTATTATTTTTAAAGGTTCTTCTCCACTGTCTATAAGTTCTTTCACTTTCTCTAAAACTAAATCTGTACTCCCTTTTAGTACACCTTTTGATATATTTTCATAACTCATTATACAACCTCCTGTTTTTGTTTTTCTTTAATTATGCTATCTTCATTTTTTATATCAAATGCTCCTTTAACTGATGAAATAATAAACGCTGTAAATACAATTAGAAGTGGAAAAGATGCTATAACTCCTATCATTTTAGTTCCATCAATTCCAGCTGCTGCTATCATAACCCAAGCAAGAACTCCCATTATAGTTCCCCATATTATTTTCAAAAACATCGGTGGTTCACCTTGTTCATAACGAAATCCTCTTGTAGACATTATAGCCGCAACAGAAGTCATTGAGTCAGCCATAGTTATAAACGATACTATTATAATCACTAAAAATACTACTACCAACGGTATACCTAGAGGAAACTGAGAGAAAAATGAAAAAACAGAACTTTCTAATCCACTAGTCTGGTAAGAACCCCATAAGTCAAATATACCACTTAACTGCATGTCTATTGCTGCTCCTCCAATTATCATAAACCATACTATACAAAATATTCCAGGTGCAACTACATTAGTTAGTAAAAATTGTCTTATAGTTCTTCCATATGTCAGTCTTGTTAAAAATACTCCTACTACTGGTCCATATGCTATCCATACCGCCCAGTAAAATATAGTCCACCACTGAGCCCAGTCTTCGCTATACTCTATACCAAGATAAGTTGATTTATTAAAGAATGATGAAATAAACTCTCCGAAAGATTCGACGCCTAAGTTCATAATGAAAGAAAATGGACCTACTAGAAGTATAAATATAAGAACACCTACATACAACTTGAAATTTTGATTTGCAAGCCACTTCAGTCCTTTATCAATTCCTATCACACTAGTAAAAGTAAAGCTCGCTACTGTTATTACTGTTACTATAGTCCACATTGTTGTAGATGTATCAATCCCCGCTACAAAACTTATACCGCTAGAAATTTGCATTATTCCTAATCCTAATGATGTGGAAATCCCACCAATCAATGCTAATAGAGCAACCGAATCAACTATTTTTCCTAATAACCCCTCGCATTTTTCGCCAATTAAAAAGTATAGTCCCGAACTGATGCTAAATTTTCTATTCTTGTTGTATACAGCAAGTGCTATCGGTATTGTACATATGGCGTAAAAGCTATAAGGTGTAAATGACCAATGAAAATATGTTTGTGAAACAGAAAATACTGCAGCTGATTTACTGAAAGATTCTAACCCTAAAGGAGGTTGAGCAAGGTAAGAAATTGGTTCAGCTACTCCCCAAAAAACTATACCGATAGCTATTCCACCACAAAGACTCATAGTAAACCATTGTAAAAATGTATATTTTGGCTTGGCATCTTCTCCACCAAATTTTACATTTCCCAAAGGGCCTATCATTAATGCACCACATACCACTACAGAAATTGTACCAATAATCATAAAAACCCAACCAAAGCTATTTGTCAAATTTACATAAGTATTCATCATTAAAGATGTGAATTTTTCGTTGTTAATAAAACTTACAACTACCAATGCAACTGGTATTAAAAATGACGGCCAAAATACTGCATGATTTATTATCTTTCCTTTATTTTTAATTTTTTCCATTTTTACTCCTCTTTTAAATATATTTTGAAATTAAGTCAATTTGTTCTTCTGTAATGTCAATTTTTTTATAATTTTTTAATCTTTCCAATACTTCTCTTTCTGCAAATATATTTAAGTCACATTTTCCTTTTTTGCACCAATTGTCATAGTTGTCTTTTGAGAATAATTTTGAAATATATTGTTCTTGTCTAAAATTATTTATGGTATGCTCTTCTCCTATAAACATTCCTCCACTACCTTGATCTCTTATTGAATCCAGTCCTATAGTCTTTTTATCTACTCTAAAACCCCTTTTAAATCTTAATAATTGTTTTATTAATTCTTCATCAATAATCATTTTCTCAAAACTGACTGAGTTAAATGACTCTAGTATACCACATGATTGAAGGACAAAGTCTATTCCTGAAGATATCGGTGCAAGCATTGTAAGAGTCGATTCTATTCCAGCTTGTATATCTGGAATTTTAGAGTCTGTTAAGGAGCCTCCAGATCTTGTAGGAAGTTTATAAAATTCACCCATTTTTGCAGTTGCTAAAGTAATTAAGGCTGTTTCTGGACTACCTATAGAGTTAGACATATACCTCATATCGCAAGATGTAGAAGTATTTCCATAAATTACCGGATTGCCTGGCCTAACAATCTGACTTAATACAATCCCTGCAAGAACCTCTGCGTTATTTACAGCAAGAGTTCCAGCTATAGTAACTGGACTAGTCGCCCCTGGCAAAGATGCAGAAGCTATTGCAAAGGGTTGTTTTTTTTCTGAGTAAGTTATTATACCTTCAATCATCGATTCATCATATTTTAATGGTGATATAGGGCTAATTATTCCCAAAATAACGTTTTCAATTTTCCCTGAAAATCTTTGTACAAGTTCTATGCACTCTTTAGAATTCTTTCTTCCATTTGTAAATCCAATAAAAGGTTTTGAAGAGTACTTCAAGCAATTAGCTACTCTGTACATATTTCTGTCTTTTATATCTATTTCTTGGGGTTCAACAATTACTGCTGAATTTATATTAATTACTTCACTTGTATCAATAAGTTTTACAAAATCTATATAATCTTTGCATGTTGCTGGTTTTCTTTCACCTTTTTTAGTAACAAAAATAGGCCCTGAAGCAGGTGCAAAATTAGTTCTATCACCTCCAATTTGAACATTTCTGTCTTTTTCTCTTCCTTCTAGCACGAAACTATTAGGTGTTTTACTTAAAGCCCAATTCAAAAGCTTTTCATCAATATATACTTTTTTACCCTCTATTCTTGTATTTTTTTTACGAAATTTCTCTAATGCCTTTTCTGATGAGAATTCAACACCTATCTTTGATAATATCTCTAATGTATTTTCATGAATTTTATTTATTTCTTTTTTTGATATTGCATCTAGTCTTAGATCCATATAATTGTTCCTTTTTACACATGACCATAAAAATCTCTATGGACAACTGCAGAATATGCATAATCCATTAGAGTGGCCCAACTAAAAACTGGTAAATCTATTTCTCTTTGTATTGCTCTTGCAAAAGGCTGGAAACCTGTACATTCAAGCATAAGTGCTCCAATATCAGGGTATTGTTTAACATACTCTTTACATGAATCTACAATATCTTTTTCTGCCTTTTTGTAATTTGCTGTGGGTATATCTGGTCTTCTGGTTTCATCCCAAAGAGATACAAACTCTTGACAACCATCATTATCCATTGCTCCTTTAATATGATAATTACTATTTAAATTAACTCCTACATTTTCTAAATGCTTATCCGTTAAACCTGAAGAAGTTGCACAAAAGATTCCTACTGCTTTTTTAGGTCCAATTACTTGCTGAATAAATGGAATTTGTAAAAGGCTTGACATAAAAACAGGAATATCTACTTTATCTGAAATGAGAGGTTGAAAGTAAGAAAAGTATCCACATTCTGCTAAAATTCCTCTACATCCTAGTTTTTCAAGATTCTTAGCTGCTTTAACAATTGGAGGAACTAAAAATTCATCATCACCCTTACACCATCCTATATTATAGCAATTGAGACCTTCCATTATTTCATATTGTATATTGAAGTTGTAGGCACTTGCATTTCTTAGGTCTCCAGGAAAACCAGGATAAGCTTCGTCTAATAGCATTACTCCCAATCCCATACCATAAGCTTTATGATCTTTTCTTGCTTTTATTTGTTCAATACCTAAATCTCTAAACATGTTCTCCTCCCTCTTATCTATCTAATAATTCTTTTTCATATTTTTTAAGTATGTCTTCTTTTTCCTTTTCTAATGGTTTTACTTTATGATTTTTAAGAATATAATCAATTTTTTCAATAACTCTATCCATAAGATCAGATTCTTCAGGATTTATAGAGTTTCTAGTGAATACTTTTGGATACCACATTTTTTTGAAATTTTTAAGAGTACTTTCATCATTTAAGTAGTGACCTCCGGGACCTATGTTTTTAAATGTATCAAATAAAAACATATCATCATTTATTTCAATACCTTTTGTGTAATTCTTAAGTTGATCTATTATCTCATTGGATATATAAATAGCTACAGGTGATATGTTTCTAGCATGTTCTAATAAACCAATATCATGAACCAAGTTTGCTTTACTTAAAATACTTGAAAATAATGTCATTTCAATTTCAGAAATACTCTGCATGTCTATCGTTCTAGCATCACTAACACTTGCAGTTCCATAAAATGGAATTCCATAATAATCAGCCATTTCTGATGATGCAGCAACAGCTAAATGAAATTCTGGAGCTCCATAAGAACCTATTGTAGACTTCATGTCGAAAACAGTTGGCATTGACCCATATATATATGGTGCTCCTTCTCTAACAAGTTGAGTCATTACCATTCCAGCCAATATTTCTGCATTGTTTTGTGCCAATGCAGCTGCTAATGTAACTGGAGCTGTTCCTCCCATCATGGAGTAAGGCATATAAACTACGGGTATTCCATTTTCTGCACAGACCATTAATCTTTCATTTGATTCATAAGGATGTTTAAAAGGTGGTATAGGTTCTGCATAATACATAAATAGAGGTTTTTCCATTAATTTTTCTTTCCCACCCACAAAATCTTTTGATATGTTTACAATGTCTTTCAAAGCATCTACATCGCTTGTTACAACATGTATTGATTTAGAAAAATTTCTTAAGGTCTCGATAAAACCTATTTGTCCTGCCACAGACGATGGTACCCCATCTATAAGTCCAACAGATGTTGTAAATGATATGTTAGGTAAATAGTCTTGAAGTACACACATGGTTTTCATATCTTCTCTCATAAATCTTCTCGATTTATTTGTCTTATAATCCAAATATTCAAGTTGTTCAGCTATAGAACCAAAGTAAATATTATTCTCTTCTCCAATATTTATAATTGGATCTCCGTCTCTATTATAGAGAATAACTTCCTTTGGTACCGACTTCATAGCTTTCTCAACCATTTTTCTAGGTATTTTTACAATATTGTCATTTCCTATCTCTGCACCATTATTCTTTAATAATTCCAACATTTTTTCGCCTGTAACTTCAATTCCTACTTCTTCTAAAAGCTTCAAACTAAATTCATGAACCTTGTCTTTCTTTTTTTTGGTTAGAATATTGAATTCGATATCAATTTCTATATTTCTTTTTTTCATAAAATTCTCCTTTCCATACAATATTATACTAAAAACCTATTTTAAAATAAATTTATTAATATTTTCTTCTTAAAAAACCCAGTTATTCCTAATTTTTTTCCATTTTTTATTTCTATGATTAATTATCACTTCCAAATCTTCTTCTTTCAAATGCTTAAACCTTGACTGTTTTGAAAGATAGCTTTTAACGGATGAAAACTCCTTTGGATTCTTATTCAACTTAAACTCACCATTTTCATACTCCGCGAGATACCATAATCCGCAATCAACTACTTCTTTTGCAATATCTACAGTCATTTCTGTCTTTGCTCCCCAACCTGTAGGACAACTTGCAAAAACATGTATATATGAGGTCCCTTTTGTGTTCTTTGCTTTGTTAACCTTCATTAAAAAATCATTTGGATATCCTATACTTGCAGTTGCAGCATAAGAAATTTCATGAGCTGCGACTATTTCAAACATGTTCTTTTTATGCTTTATTGACCCCGGTAGGTTTTCGCCAGCAGGAGTTGTTGTAGTCTTTGTTCCATAAGGAGTTAAACCACTTTTTTGTATTCCTGTATTCATATATGCTTCGTTATCATAGCATATATATACCATTTCATCTCCTCTGTCAATAGCACCTGATAGAGCTTGGATTCCTATATCAGCAGTACCTCCATCTCCTGCAAATCCTACAGTTTTAAAGTTTTTTATGCCTAATGCCTTTGCACCAGCTGTTATTCCTGACATTACTGCAGCAGTAGAAGGAAAAGGTGTTATCATTGCATTTGTTGTGAATGCCATTTGAGGATAGATAAAACTTACCGCTGACATGCAATTAGCTGGTAAGGCAGAGAATGTTCTTTCTCCAAGAACTTTCATAGCTAATCTTAGAGCAATTGTCGCTCCGCATCCTGCACATGCCTTGTGACCATAATGAAATTCCTGTTCCGGTAAATCTTTTGCTCTAATATTATAATTCATTATATTCACACTCCTTTCCAATATATTCAACACGATTATTAAAGCTTTCATTTTCAATCATATCTATATATATTTCTCTGATGTCTTCCTTAGATATGTCTCTTCCCCCAAATCCGCCTACATAATTCTTAGTTTTAATCTTTAGGTCCAATCCACTTAATGCAGAATTAACATTTGTATATACTGTACCTTCATAACCAAATGATATATTCTTTTCTAGTACTCCTAAGTTTGAAACCTTAAGAGCAATATCTCTGATGTCTTCTATTGGAAAAGGTCTCATGTATCTTATCTTTAAAAGTCCTACTTTATAACCTTCATCTCTCATTTGATCGA
The DNA here is from genome assembly GCA_035268985.1 of Anaerovoracaceae bacterium. Classification (GTDB taxonomy): domain Bacteria; phylum Bacillota; class Clostridia; order Peptostreptococcales; family Anaerovoracaceae; genus JAAYHV01. Next base: position 11,134 of record DATFJV010000100.1, read on the forward strand.
TGACTGTTCTAACTGTACCACAAACAGAACCAAGGGTTACTATTACTGCATCTGCATCCTCGCACTTATAATTTTCTGTCATTCCATAATAATATCTTCCGAAAATATCCCCATACTCCCTGTCTGTTTTTTCTATAACATCAATAGATTTTAAAATTGCCATATCTTGCATGTACTTAAACTCTTGGTTGTCTTCAGGAGACGTGCTAAAGCAAAGACTTTTAGGCTCTTCAAATGACATTTTGTTTAATGTTTCATATTTTGGAAGGAACCCATCCACAAGCTCCTGTTCTGGAAGCTCTATAGGTTCATAAGTATGAGTAAGTACAAATCCATCTATATTAACCATAAAAGGAGTCAGCACCTCTGGGTTTTCTGCTATCTTATATGCCTGAATTATCATATCAAGAGCTTCTTGAGCATCTTCACAATAAACTTGAATCCATCCTGAATCAAGAAGTCCTAAAGAATCTCTCTGGTCTCCATAAATACTCCATGGTACCGCCAAAGAACGATTGGCATTCATCATTACAATTGGAAACCTTGCTCCACTAGCATAGTGCAGGCATTCAGCCATGTGAAGAAGTCCCTGGGATGATGTTGCAGTAAAGGCTCTTGCACCTATAGAACTTACACCCATAGCTGCCGCCATTGCAGTGTGTTCAGATTCAACATGAAGAAATTCTGCATCAAGACTTTTGTTTTCAATATAATCCGATAATCTTTCAACTACTATTGTCTGCGGTGTTATAGGATAAGCCGAAATTACGTTAGGCCTTGCAAGACGAGCTCCCATTGCAATTGCTTCATCACCTGAAACAAATCTGGTATTATTAGTCATTACTTATCCTCCTTTTTCATTTCAATAGCATTAAATTTACACACTTGAGCACATATTCCGCAACCCTTGCAATAATCATAGTCTATGTTAACTTTATCCTCTTCTGTTCTTCCTATTACTCCATCAGGACATAATAGATAGCACTGCAGACAGCCTATACATTTTTTTGAATCAACTATTGGAATAAATGTTCTCCATCCAGCATTTATAGATACTAGATGTCCTGACTCATAAGCTGGAGTGTTTGGATATTCTGATATTTTCTTAGGTCTTATATATTTTCTTACTTTTGGTCTCATAGTCTTTCTCCTACCAATGATTTATATGCTTCTTCAAGAGCATCGAGATTTTTATCTGCCAATTTTTTTGGCAAAGTAGATTTTATTGCTTTTTCTGCAGACTTTATGCTTATAATTTTTGACTTAGCTATTAGTGCTCCTAACATAGAAGTGTTTGTTATTGGTCTTCCAATATTCTTAAGTGCTATGCTAGTTGCATCTAAACCTATAACTTCACAATCAAACATTTCTTTGTATTTATTTATGTTTTTGGTATTTATAATCATGCATCCAGATTTACGGAGTCCTTTAGAAGTATTGTTATCTATTAAAGTTTCATCAAGAACTACCACATAGTCACATGTATCAACTTGACTTCTATCATTTATCTTTTTATCAGATACCTTAGTAAAGCCTAGTACAGGAGCACCTCTTCTTTCTGGTCCAAAGGTGGGAAAAGCTAATGCTTTTTTTCCTTCGTACACTACAGCTGCTGACCCTAATAATCTTGCAATAGTGAAGCTTCCCTGACCTCCTCTACCGTGCCATCTCACTTGCTTCATTATAACCTCCTCAATGTATATTTAAACTTAATCTATTCTTGATAAGTACCATTATTCAAATATTCTAACAACTCTTCCTTGTCCATATGACCTACGCCTAAATACTCAAGGGTATAGCCTTCTTCATAGAAATCTCTATCCAGCATAGCATTTGCTAAATTTATCATAGAATCAATTGTAGGTGTTTTTACTCCATATTTTTTTCCTAACTCATGAAATACATGACATCCAATTGGAATATCTTCAGTTAAATATCTATGGTTTACAGAGAATGGACCTGTACCTAATGCCATATCATAAACTTCTTCATATGGGACATTCATCCCCTTGCCCATATATTCGCTTCCTAGAATATTTGATCTAGAATAAAATTCTTCATCATCAAATTCTTGTATTCCAACTTCCATTGCATCAGCAATTTTACACTCTTCTTTGTATACTTGGTGTTGAACTTTTGATACAGTTGGACTATATACATGGCAATATATTGAAAAATCTTTTTTGTTTTCTCCATATATTAATCCATAATTTTCCATAGCCCCAACTCCTAATATAACTCCTGGACAATGAAGTATCGGATTAACATTACTAAATCCAGTGTCCATTACAGTATTTCCACCTACTGGGCCTAGTCCATTTGTAATAGCATCCATAGCTCCTATATACTTAACACTTTCAAGGAAAACGCCTTGATCTGTCATTGGAAGTGCGGCACCTCTTAAGGTAACTGCCCTATAAAATATTCTAGTACTAGGAAGCAAGAAAGGTCCTTCTGATTCTATTCTGCTGCCATAAGGTGCACTTGACCAACCTCCGATAACAATATCTTTTGTACTCTTCATTTCTCTCATCATTTTTCTAAATAATAAGGTTCCGTAATTATCCGGAAATACATGAATTATCTGACCATCTCTTAAATTAGGTATCATCTGACTAAAAAATGTTTTATGTCCTACTGCTGGGACAGCTACTATAATAATTTCTGCCTCTTCCATAGCTTCTTTAACTGATGTAGTTGTTTTGTAAAAATTTACTGTTCCTTCTCTAAAAAATCCAAACTTATTTGTTTGGGCTCCATGAAATTTAAATCCGTTCTCAAGGTTAGATAAAGTAGACTCTGCAAACGGTTCCAAATCACATAAAATAACATCTTGACCTGACAAAGTACAATCAGCAGCCATTGCTTTTCCTATACCTCCAGCTCCAAAAACTGCTATTGGTTTGTTCTTTAAATAAGGTAAATCTTTCATTTTTTTATTCCTCCCATATGTTTCATAAGTAATTTTAGTGACTATCTTTCACTGACTATTCGTCACTGACTTAAAGTCATTATATATGAATCGTTATTATCTGTCAATAATTTTATAAGAAATCACATGTTTATTTTTAATGTTTTAATTTTGACATATGTTACCTATTGTGATACTATGTGGCTTGTTAAACAAACTATCATACTATTTATTTAAAAGGAATAAAAAATTATGAACTCTAGACAAAAAAAAGCTCTTATTACAAAGAATAAGATATATAATAGTGCCCTTGAATTAATTAAAAGAAAAGGTTATGAAAATGTACTAATTGAAGATATAACAGATTATGCTGGTCTATCAAAAGGATCTTTTTATAATCATTTTTCATCAAAAGAGAACCTTCTGCACTACACTTATAAAAAAACCGATATTATATATTTAAATGCCTATAATGAAATAGAGAGCAATTCTGATTTTTTAAAAATGATTAGGCTTTTTGTTCGATTATCTTATGTTGAAATCGAAAAATTAGGCAATGAAATTATTCGGGCAATGTGTTTAAACCTTCTTTCTGAAGAGACAAAGGAAACTTTCTTTGATAAAGAAAGAGCTCTTTATACCTCTTTAGAAAAAATAATTGAAGTTGGCAAGAACTCAAATATTCTAAACAGTAGAATTAAAACAGAGTTTTATGTTAATAAAATTATTACCCTAATGGTTGGAATTGAAAACTACTGGTGCTTGTTAGACAAAGAAGAGGGATTGCCTGATTTTGCTGAAGAAAGTATAAATACATTAATAATAGGTATGATTGAAATTTGAATCATTAAATCATAGAAAAATATAACCAACACAACCTATTTTTAAACCTATCCTACTGGGCAAAGAAGTTAGGATTATTAGTAGAGAGGATACTTATGAAGCGAAGGTATTAGACGTAACCGACCAAGGACATTTGCTTATAGAAAAGAAAGACGGTGGTATTGAAGAAATATACTCCGGAGAGGTTTCTGTTAGAGGCAAG
>DATFJV010000101.1:0-2834 GCA_035268985.1 Anaerovoracaceae bacterium
ATATGGATTTATGGGTATACCTATGCCTAAAGAATATGGTGGTGAGGGAGCAGATACTCTTGCTTACGTATTATCAGTTGAAGAAATAGCTAAAGTTTGTTTAACAACTACAACTATTTATACAGCTCATACATCCCTTTGCTGTCATCCAATATACAAATATGGTACTAAAGAGCAAAAAGAAAAATATTTAGTTCCACTTTGTAAAGGTGAAAAGCTAGGGGCCTTTGGATTAACAGAACCTAGTGCAGGAACAGATGCGGCAATGCAAAAAACAACTGCTGTTAAAAAGGGTAAAAACTACATACTAAATGGATCAAAGATATTTATAACGAACTCAGGCTATGCTGACACATATATAATTATTGCTATGACAGACAAGTCTAAAGGAACAAGAGGATGCTCTGCATTCATAGTTGAAAGCGATTTTCCTGGATTTACCGTTGGGAAAAAAGAGAAAAAAATGGGAATTAGAGGATCAAGTGCTTGTGAACTTATTTTTGACAACTGTGTTGTTCCTGAAGAAAATTTGATAGGTAAAGAAGGTAAAGGATTTAAAATAGCAATGCAAACCTTAGATGTAGGACGTATAGGAATAGCGGCTCAGGCTTTAGGACTTGCTGAAGGAGCTTTAGAAGAAACAATAGAATATGTTAATGAAAGAAAGCAGTTTGGTAGAAGTATATTTAAATTCCAAAATACTCAATTTGAGTTAGCTGATATGAGAATGAAAATAGAAGCAGCACAGCTTTTAGTTTATAAGGTTGCAAGATTAAAAGATAATAATTTGCCATATACTACTAATGCAGCTATGGCTAAGTTATACTGTTCAGAATTAGCAAGTGAGGTAACAGCTAGATGTTTACAGTTGTTTGGAGGATATGGATATACTCGTGAATACCCTATTGAAAGAATGATGCGTGATGCAAAGATTACTGAAATATATGAGGGTACCTCTGAAGTTCAAAAAATGGTTATAGCAGCATCACTTTAATAAATATAAATGAATGATAAGAATGAAAGGAGACTATAATAATGAATATAGTTGTTTGTATCAAACAAGTTCCAGATACTACAGAAGTAAAATTAGATCCAGAAACAAATACATTAATTAGAGACGGAGTACCAAGTATAATAAATCCAGATGATAAATCCGGGATTGAATCAGCATTAAGATTAAAAGAAAAAATAGGTGGAGAAGTTACCTTGCTGTCAATGGGGCCTCCTCAAGCGGAAGTAGCATTAAGAGAAGGATTGGCCATGGGAGCCGACAAAGCAATTTTAGTAAGTGACAGAGCTTTTGGAGGATCCGATACTTGGGCTACATCCTGTACTCTTGCAGCGGCATTAAAAAAGATTGACTATGATGTTATTATTGCTGGAAGACAAGCTATAGACGGTGATACAGCTCAGGTAGGACCGCAAATAGCAGAACACCTTAATATTCCACAGGTAAGTTATGCTGAAGATGTTAATGTTGAAGGGGATAAATTAATAATTAAAAGACAATTTGAAGATAAATACCATTTAATAGAAGTAGACACTCCATGTTTAATAACAACTTTAAGCGAATTAGCTGAACCAAGATATATGTCTGTAGGTGGCGCATTTGATGCCTATAGAGAAAAAGAGGTTCAAATTTGGAGTTTAGAAAATATAAAAGATACTGTAAATGAAAGAGATCTTGGACTAAAAGGGTCTCCTACAAGAGTAAAAAAATCATTCACTAAAAAAGCTAAGGGAAAAGGAGAAATTCTTGATGACGTTTCTACAAAGGAAGCAGTAGAAGCAATAGTTTCTAAATTAAAGGAAAAACACATAATTTAAATATAGATATATTTAAGAAAGGAGCATTAAATAATGAGTAAGGATATATATGTAATAGCAGAAACAAATGATGGAGAAATACAAAAAGTAAGTTTCGAACTTATTGGAAAAGCTAAGGAACTTGCAGATGATTTAAATCAAAAGGTAATTGCAGTACTACTAGGGCACAATATAAAAGAAAAAGCTCAAAGTCTAATAGATGGGGGAGCTGATGAAGTTATATTCATAGATGATGAAATGCTTAAAGACTATGTAACGGAACCTTACACAAAAGCTGTTAGTAAAATAATTAAATCAAATGACCCAGAAATAGTTCTTTTTGGAGCATCTTCAATTGGACGGGATCTGGCACCAAGAGTTTCCGCTAGAATATATACTGGTTTGACAGCTGATTGTACAGGTTTAGAAATTGATTCAGAATCAAAATTACTTATGATGACACGTCCAGCTTTTGGTGGAAATATAATGGCAACAATTGTATGCGAAAACCATCGACCACAAATGGCAACAGTGAGACCAGGAGTTATGACTGCTTTAGAAAAAAAAGAGTCAAGAGAAGGTACAATACAAGAATTCCCAATAGAGTTTAAAAAAGAGGATATGAATATAAAAATAAGGGAAATATTAAAAAGAAGTAAAAAAACAGTCGATATTACAGAAGCAAATGTATTGGTATCTGGCGGACGAGGATTAGGTGATAAAAAAGGATTTGATAAATTAAAGAAATTATCAGAAGTTCTTGGCGGTGAGATTTCTTCATCTAGAGCAAATGTAGATGAAGGTTGGATTGAAAAAGATTATCAAGTTGGACAAACGGGAAAAACAGTGAGGCCAGATTTATACATAGCTACAGGGATATCTGGAGCAATTCAACACCTTGCAGGTATGGAAGAATCAGAATTTATTATAGCTATTAACAAGGACAATGAAGCTCCGATATTTGAAATTTCTGATTTAGGAATAGTAGGAGATCTTCATGATATAGTGCCGAAACTTACTGAAGAAAT
>DATFJV010000102.1:0-29683 GCA_035268985.1 Anaerovoracaceae bacterium
AATTGAACCGCCGTGTACGGAACCGTACGCACGGTGTTGTGAGATGTCGGGAAAATATTTTATTTTCTTAATAATATATCTCTGTTACGCCTTAGATGTCTAGTAGTTTTATTAATATCATTTATATAGAACCAAACGGTCATGGCGTTATCTTCTTTATAGAGCAATATTTTAGTCATAGTATTATTTAAATTTTCAGTTAACAACCTGACATTTTGATTAAATTTACTAGAAGAATCAGAAAGGCTGTCAAGAAGCAAACTGCTTGCCATAGATTTAATATTATCTAGTCCACCTTGTATGTCAAATGAATTTGAATATTCCGAGGAAACGTTTGCATTTGTTTCCAATAAATCATGGGAACAATTTTTATCGTAATTTACTTCATCTAAATCGAAATGATAATCCATTCCAAAATTTTCAGAAACATCTTTTGATAATTCTATTTTAATTTCGTTAAACCTTGTGTCATAGTGTTTTGTAACTTTATTCATATAGGTAGATATATCATCTATAGCATCTTCTAATATATCATTAAGAGTGTTTTCGAACCTATTTGCCTTATTTTTTTCTTTTGCTTTTTCCAAAAGGTCTTTTTGTTTATCTATGCTTTCTGATAACTTTAACAGAAAATTATCTGTATCCTTTTTAGTTTCAATTGTTATTTCTTTTGATTCTTCATTTGCTTTTTCCAAAGATTCCTTCATAAGTTTTAGACGATTTTCCAATCTACCAGATGGCATTGTTAATGCATTCCAATAAAGATCAAGCTGAGTTAGAGCGCTTTTGATGGTATAGATTAGTTTCATTTTTACAGATTCGTCTAAAATACTAGAAACTTCGCTTTTCAAATCTAATACGATTTTATCTTTAAGCTCATCTAAGCCTATATTTTCTTTCGCGCTCATAGGATAGAGTTTTACGTTATCAATATTCATAAGTTTTTTGATATTGCTTTCACAATAGGAGAGGTATGAATTTAGTTCGAATTCTGAGATGCCATCGATTTTATTTACCGCAAAATAGAATTTGCCAGCGTATTCCTTGGCATTTTTTAGAAATTCGACTTCAATTTCATTTATAGGGCTGTCTACAGATAGCATAAAAATCACTGCATCGCTTTCTTTAACAAATGAATAAGCTGCTGCAGAGTTATGTGTGTGCATAGAACCGACTCCAGGTGTATCAACAAAAGACAGACCTTCTTTTAAAAAAGGGGAAGGGGTTTTAATGGTAACATGGGAAACTCCAAAACAATTATTTGGATTCTTTTCTTCACTTATATACTCTGACAATTCTTCGAATTTAATTGATTTATTAACGCCGTTTAAAAAATGTACAGTTACGTTTTTTTCGCCATATTTTATAATGGTTACCGCAGAGGTTATTGGTATTAGACCAACCGGTAAAAGTTCTTCGCATAGTACGGTGTTAACCAATGTGCTTTTGCCCCTTTTAAATTGACCAATTACAGATACAGTTATAGTTTGATCTTCTAATTTATCTACCAATTCAGTGGCTTTCGTATATTCAGCAGCAGTTATTTCTGTTGAATATAAAAGGTCTTTAGTTTCTTTAGCTAATTCATAAATTGTACTCATAATAATCTCCTTTTTAAGACGTCAGTTATTATATCATAGCCTATATTTAAAGTAAAATGAATAAAAAAAGAGCCCCCGCAGAGAAAAAACGGAGGCATATTGAGAAACTAGTATGATTAGTTATTTTCTTTTCATTTCCTTTGGAGTAACGCAAGTTCCAGATGCTTTTGCGACTATAATAGGTTCTTCCAAAAAATCTGCGGCAGAATCATTAATGTCAGGTCTAGTAGCTATTACTTTTCTTGCTTCAAAGCTCATTTTTCTTGAAGTATTTCCGACTTTAGTTATTTCGCCATAAACTTCAATGTAATCGCCTGCATAAATAGGTGCTAAAAACTCTGCGTTGTCATAAGCGCAGAATAAACCTTCATCGCCATCTATTTTAATCAGTAATTCAGTAGCAACATCTCCAAAAAGATGTACCATATGCGCTCCGTCGACTAGATTTCCACCATAATGGGCATCTTTAGCAGACATTCTTAATCTTATAGTTGATGTAATTTTTTCTTCCATCTCTATTTCTCCTTTTTCAATTAGCTGTTTCGTTATCTAAATGCATTATAATACCAAAAATCAACCGTGTAAATAAAATTTGCTAAATAATAAAAAATGGTTTATAATGACGTCATATAGCAATGAACCGAAAAAGGTTCAGCGAGGAATAGTGAGTCTAAAGTGTAATAGGGAGATGCTATGGGAAATTACGGTATTAATAGAGTTATAGAACCGCAACATGTTTTACCTACTTCGGCTTGGAGCTTAGACAATAGTAGGGAAATTAAACCTCATGAGATAAGGGTAAAAATTAAGGTTATACATATTGAAGAGGCTAGTTTTAAGCAAATATGTATGGAGTCTCATGATGATGACAAATTAATAAAACATAAGATAATAGATACTATAATCAAAAGAGGAAAACTTCATAATCCAGTCACTGATACTGGAGGGCTACTTTATGGCGAAGTTGATGAAATAGGAGAAGATTACCCTAATAAGAAAAATTTAAAAAAAGGGGACCCAGTTATTTGTAATGCATCTCTTTCGTCTTACCCTATATATATTTATCATATTGATTCCATTGATAGAGGATACTGTCAGATTACAGCAGACGGCCACGCAATACTGTATCCAGGAGTACCGGTAGTTAGAAAGCCAGAAGGTATGCCTGTAAATCTATTGCTTTTTACCTTTAATGAATCGGGAACCTTATATAAGGTTAGTAATGTTGCCGTAGGCAAAAAAAAATTTCTAGTTGTTGGGAATAACTTGATGACAAATATATTGTTTGGTTTTGCCATTAGAAGGGTGGCGGCAGAGGATGCAGAAGTAATCTGCCTACTCGATAAAAAAACTGAAATGAAAGTAAATGGTAAAGGTGTTGAAGACTTAATAAGTAGGGTTTTCACTGAGCTTCATTATGTGAATATATTAAAACCTATGGAATGTATGGAAATGCTAGATACCACATCTTTATTCGATGTTTCAATAAATTGCGCAGATATAGCTGGTGCTGAAACAGTAAATGTTCTGGCTACAAAGTTCGGTGGAACTGTAGTTTTTTCCAGTCTTATTAATAATTTGAATATTGCTTTATATATTACAGAGGCTATTTCTAGACAACTAGAATTTATTACAGCAAATGGATACTTGGAAGCATATGATGAGTTTGACTTGGATTTGGTTTATGGACTAATGCCGTATATGAATGATTTGGAAACGGTCAGAATTTTACCAAATGAAGAGACCTACGATTCATATAACAGAGCTAATATGGACAGAAATAAACTACTGGAAGATTTCGTATGTAAAAGCACCTCCATGGAGAGGGTTTTGCAAGAAGTAATGACAGTTGCAAAGTATGATTGTAATATATTGGTTACTGGTGATACGGGCGTTGGTAAAGAAAAAGTATCTACAATAATCCAAAGAAATAGTAGTAGAAAACTACAACCTTTTGTTAAAATTAATTGTGCATCATTTATTCCTTCAAATATTGAAACAGAGCTATTTGGTTTTGAGAAATATGATCAAAGAGGCAGAAAAATTGAAACTAAAAAAGGATATTTGGAATTGGCAGATAATGGAATAATACTTTTAGATGAAATAGGAGCTCTTCCTTTGGAAATGCAAGCCAAACTGCTAAGGGTTATACAAGATGGTGAATTTTTTAGAATAGGAGGGCATAAACCTGTAAAAGTTGATATAAGAATCATTTCATCAACCAATAAAGACCTAGAAGAAAACATTGACAAAGGTTTGTTTAGAAGGGATCTTTACTACAGAATTAATGTTGTTAGAATAAGAGTTCCCAATTTGGGTCAAAGAAAGGGCGATATTCCTGCGCTTGTCAATCATTTTCTAGATAAATACAATAGCAAGTTTCATGTTAATAAATCCATTGATGATGAAGCCATAGAATACCTATGTCAGATGGATTGGCCGGGTAACATCAGGGAGTTAGAGAATGTGTTGCAAAGATTAATAATATCGGCTTATGGTGATAAAATTTCTATATCTGATGCGCTTATGATAATTAATTCAGAGCCAATGGATAATGAAAACAAAGTATTAGCTATAAGTGAAAAAGATGAATATGGTAAAAGGGAATTAAGCCTTGAATACATGGTAAATAACTTTGAAAAAAGTGTTATTAAGCAAGCTTGTGAGAAGTATGGCTCTACGAGAAAAACGGCAGCTGCAATAGGTATTAGTCAAACGCAACTTGTAAGAAAAAAGAAAAAATATGAAATATGAATTCAAAATAGACTCACGGAAAAAGTGGGTGAACCGAAACATGTTCAAGAATGAACCCGCGCATCAAAAAAATGTATTTGCATTGTTTGTTGCCTAGACATTGTTAAATTTATGTTTTATAATTAAATACAGTTAGAGATATGCATAGCATACTTTTATACATTTATTAATTTATTTTTAGGAGGAATATTATTATGAAAAAAGGAAATCCTTATGGTACTCACAGAGTAATTTCACCAAAGGGTGTTTTACCACAACCAGCAGATGTTATTGATAACACTATGGAAATTTATGACAATGAAGTTCTTATTGACGTAAAAACTTTAAATATCGACTCAGCTTCTTTTACTGAAATTGAAAGAAGATCTGAAGGAGATATCGAAAAAATTAAAGAAACAATGTTTGGTATCGTAGCTAAAGCGGGTAAGCATAAGAATCCATGGACCGGTTCTGGCGGAATGCTTATTGGTACAGTTAAAGAAGTGGGACCAGCTTATGTTGGTGACTTAAAACCTGGAGACAAAATTGCTACTTTAGTATCATTATCACTTACTCCATTAGTAATCAAAGAAATTTTAGAGGTAAGACCTGACATCGACCAAGTAGATATCAAAGGTCAAGCTATTTTATTCCAAAGCGGAATATATGCTAAGCTTCCAGAAGATATGGCTGAAGGTCTTGCGCTTTCTGCATTAGACGTAGCTGGTGCTCCTGCACAAGCTGCTAAATTAGTAAAACCAGGACAGACTGTTCTAGTTATCGGTGGAGGCGGAAAATCTGGCCTTATGTGCTTATATGAAGCACAGAAAAGAGCTGGAGTTACTGGTAAAGTTATTTGTATGGCTCACTCTGATAGATCTTTACAAAGAGCTAAGAGTCTTGAATTTGCTGATGAATATTTTGCAGCAGATGCAACAGATGCGGTTGCAGTATATGACAAAGTTATGGAATTAACTGATGGAGAACTTTGCGATATCGTTATTAATTGTGTAAATATTGAGAATACTGAGATGGGTTCAATCTTAGCTACTAAGGATGACGGTCTTGTATACTTCTTCTCAATGGCAACAAATTTCACAAAAGCTGCACTAGGTGCTGAAGGTGTTGGAAAAGACGTTAACATGATTATAGGTAACGGATATACTAAAGGACATGCTGAAATCACTCTTCAAGAATTAAGAGAGCATGATGGTCTTAGAAAATTATTTGAAGAAATGTATGCATAATTAAGCAACTTAGTAAGCATGTATATTGATTATGCGTGCTTACTTTGTTTGCGTTTATTATTAATTCAAATTATGCCCAATTAAAGGAGAACTATTATGGCTATAAATTGGAAAGAAATTCCTAGATGGAAAAATGTCACTGATGAACAGTGGAATGACTGGCATTGGCAGGTAGCTAATAGACTTAGCACAGCTGAGGATATTGCTGAAGTTATCAACTTGTCAGACGAAGAGAAAAAAAATATTGAAAAAGTAATCAGCGGATTTAGAGTTGGTATTACACCTTATTATGCATCTTTAATGGATCCAAATGATCCTAGATGTCCTGTAAGAATGCAAGCGGTACCTACTTTAGCTGAATTACACAGAGGAGAAGCAGATTTATTAGATCCGCTTCATGAAGACGAAGATTCGCCTGCTCCTGGACTTACTCATAGATATCCAGATAGATGCTTATTCTTAATTACTGACCAATGCTCAATGTACTGCAGACATTGTACAAGAAGAAGACTTGCTGGTGAAACTGATGGTGAAAGAAGCATGGATGATATTGAAGCTTGCTTAGATTACATTAGAAATACTCCTGTAGTAAGAGATGTATTGCTATCAGGTGGAGATTGCTTACTTGTTGAAGACGAAAAGCTGGAATACATAATTAGTGAATTAAGAAAGATTCCTCACGTAGAAATCATTAGACTTGGTTCAAGAACTCCTGTAGTTTGCCCTCAGAGAATTACTGATGATCTTTGTAAGATGCTCGCAAAATATCATCCAATTTGGTTAAATACTCACTTTAATCACAAAGATGAAGTAACCCCTGAAGCTGCAGAAGCATGCCGTAAATTAGCAGATGCTGGTATACCTCTAGGTAACCAATCTGTATTATTAAGAGGCGTTAATGATTGCCCACATATTATGAGAGAATTAGTACAAGCGTTAGGTCAAATAAGGGTAAGACCTTACTACATTTATCAATGTGACTTATCTCTTGGTATTGAGCATTTCAGAACTCCAGTATCAGCAGGTATTAATATCATTGAAGGATTAAGAGGCCATACTTCTGGTTACTTAGTTCCTACATTTGTAGTAGATGCTCCTGGTGGTGGAGGTAAAACACCTGTAATGCCTCAGTACATAATTTCTCAATCACCTGAAAAGGTAATTCTTAGAAATTATGAAGGCGTTATTACCACTTATACAGAACCACATCTACCTAAGTTAGAATGCAAATGTGATTTCTGTCAAGGTAAGAAAGAATACAAGTATGAAGGAGTTGCAGGATTAGCTCAAGGTCTAAGAATGTCCATGGAACCTCAACATTTGTTACGTCATGAAAGAAACAAGAAAAGACTAGAAAAATAAACATAAATTGTCTATAGGAAGATTTATCTTCCTATAGACTAATATTAACATGTAGTCTTGCTAGGACTTTAGTTAGCATCAAGAAAGGAAGAAGTGTTTATGGGATTACTTTACGACTTATCACAGAGGTATAGAACGCTGTCGATAGTAGGGATGTCTAAAAATGCAGGTAAAACCACTGCGCTTAATTATTTAATAGAAGAAGCTGATGATGAATGTATTAATTTGGGAATCACATCTACAGGTAGAGATGGGGAATCTACGGACTTAGTTACAGGTAGTGATAAACCTAGAGTTTATTTATACGAAGATACAATTGTTACAGTTCCTACACAGCTTTATGAATTAGCAGAAGCTGGTTTGGAAATATTGCATAAATCAAAATATACAACTTCCATAGGAGAATTATTACTGTGTAGGGTTGTTGAAAGCGGCTATGTGCAAATAGCTGGACCGGTTGCAGTAGCTGATACTAAAAAAATGTGTAAAGAAATGTTTTCTTTGGGTTGCGAATTAATATTAATAGATGGAGCTGTAGACAGAAAATCTATTGCGTCACCTGAAACATCTGATGCAATAATACTATCAACAGGTGCAGTTATTTCAAGAACTTTAAAAAAAGTAGTTGAAGAAACAGCTCATATAGTAAACCTTTATGAATTGCCTGAACTCGAAGATGGTATAATAAGAAAATCAATAGAAGAAAAATGTGACTGTGATAAGATAATGATAGTTGATAAAGAAGGTAAATTAGAAACACTAAGCCTATTGACTGGTCTTGGAGCGAGCAGATTTATAGATGAAGCAATTAACGATAATACTGATTCGGTTTTCATTCCTGGAGCCCTTACAAACAGTGTTATATCTGATATACACCCTAAAAAACTTAAAAAGATAAATTTCGTATTAAAGGATCCAACAAAAATATTTATAGGTAGTAGGGATTATAACCAATTGGTAAAAAAAGGTTTTAAAGTTAGCGTTTTGAAAAACATAAAAGTTGCAGCTATTACAGTTAACCCCTATTCGCCTAGCGGTTATTCCTTTGAACATGAAGCATTAAGGGATGCAATGCAAGAGGCAGTGGAAGATATTCCGGTTATAGATGTTAGAATTTGAGGTTTGATATGAAAGCAGCGAATAATAAAGTATTGGCAAATCCGAAGACTAGATTAGAAACTGGTCTTGATTATGTAAAATCATCAATAAATTTAAATACACCTTATGGAAAGAAAAAGTTGAAGGATATTAATCCATTTTTCCCTGGTGATGAAGATTCGCTAAAAGAATCATTGAATGATTTAGAAAACATGATTTATCTAGTAAAAAATAATACTAAAAAAGTTAATACATTATCTGAAGTATTAATGGAGATAAAGGAAAATACATATACCATTAAAAGATGTTCAACGAGTACTCTTTCAGTTGTGGAAATTTTTGAAGTCAAATCATTACTTTTGCAGATGAGAAGTATTAATGGTATAATTAGCAACATAGAGTCAAAGATTCCTGAAAAATTCTTATTGAATGATACTGAAGGACTTTTAGATGAGCTTGATCCTAGAGGAGATAGATTAAATACTTTTTATATTTATGATGAGTTCTCTGAAAAACTCAAAGAATTAAGGAAGAGTAAAAAGGAATTTGAAAAACAAATAAGAAGAGTATCTAAGAAAAAACGCGATGAGATAAAAGAAGAATTTGGGCTAATGTTAACTCCTAAATTTGATATCGTAGTTAATAAAAAAAGCGAAGATTACAAAATAGTTAAAAATATACCCGATTTGGAGATGTTAAATGAGGATTATCTCTCTGCAACTTATGTTTTAAAAGTGCAGCCTGAGGTTTATGATATTCAACAACAAGTTGAAGAAATAAACGCGGAAATTGAAATGGAAGAAGCCATTATTCGTGAGAATTTGTCTAAAGTTATTTCAAAATATCAAGATGTTTTGTTGGATAATTGCGAAAAAATTGGTAATATTGATTTTTCAATAGGTAAGGCTCAGCATGCAATAAAAAACAAATGTGTAAAACCAGAAATAGTGAATGAGCATGTTGTTTATTACGAAAATGCTAGACATTTAGAGGTAGAAGACATATTAAAAAAGAAAAATAGCAAATATTGTCCTGTAAGCATACAACTGAAACAAGGTGTTTCCTGTATAACTGGGGCAAATATGGGCGGCAAGACTATTTCTCTTAAACTAAGTGGACTTATACCAATAATGGCCCAATATGGTTTTTATGTACCGTGTGAAAATGCAAAAATAGGGCTATCTAATTATATCCAAATGTTGATTGGTGATAGCCAATCTGTAGTTAGGGGGTTATCTAGTTTCGGAAGCGAAATGGAAGAATTAAAAGAAATCTTTACTAGGAGTAAAGACAGATCCTTAATTCTTATAGATGAAATTGCTAGTGGAACAAATCCAATAGAAGGTTTAGCACTTACTAAAAGTGTTGTTGACTATCTTCTAGAAAAACCTTACATAACTCTTATTACTACTCATTTTGAGTCAGTTACAGCAAACAAGGCAGTTAAGAATTTCCAAGTCAGAGGCTTGGCAGAAGCAGATTTTAGCAAGCTAGATAGCGAAATACGTTACGCAAAAAGGCTTGATAGAATAAATATAATTCAAAAGTATATGGACTATAGGCTAACTCCTATAGAAAACCAAGGCGAAGTGCCTAAAGATGCTCTTAACATAGCGAAAATGCTTGGCATAAGTAGCGATATTATTGAGAGAGCGAAAGAATATATTAGTAAGGAGAAAAAAGATGGAGAGTAAATTAAATCTTGATCCAAAAGTAATCGATAGTGCTCGAAACCATGCGGCAAATATTGCTAGCAGTATGCAGGACTTTATCGACAGACACACTACTGTAAGTACAGAAAGAACAGTACTTAGACTGTTAGGTGTAGATGGGGTGGATGACGTAGAAACCCCGCTACCTAATATAGTAGTGGATCAAATTAGCGAAGCAGGTGGTCTTACGAGAGGGGTAGCTTACTGGATTGGTAACGCTATTATACAGACTGGTTTGGCAGCACAGGAAATTGCAGAAAAAATGAGCAAAGGTGAATTAGATATTACTAAGCTTGAAACTGTAAGTACTGAAGAAGCAAAAGCTGCAATTATGCCAGCGGTTGAAAGTTCTTTAGAAGCGATCAAAAAGCAAGCTAATGCAAGGCAGGAATACTTAGAAAGACTTGGCGAAGCAAAGCAACCTTATTGTTATGTTATCGTAGCAACAGGTAATATTTATGAGGATGTTGTACAAGCTCAAGCAGCAGCAAGGGAAGGTGCAGATATAGTTGCGGTTATAAGAACTACAGCGCAATCTTTACTTGACTATGTTCCATATGGGCCGACAACTGAAGGTTTTGGCGGAACATATGCGACACAAGAAAATTTCCGTATAATGAGAAAAGCGTTAGACGAAGTTGGTGAAGAAGTAGGGAGATACATTAGATTATGTAACTATTCTTCTGGTTTATGTATGGCAGAGATTGCAGCTATGGGCGCACTAGAAAGATTAGACTTAATGCTTAATGATGCTCTTTATGGAATACTATTTAGAGATATCAATATGCAAAGAACCTTAATTGACCAATATTTTTCAAGAGTTATAATTGGTTACTCTGGTGTAATGTTTAATTCTGGTGAAGATAATTATTTAACTACAGATGATGCTTATGAATCTGCTCATACTGTACTAGCATCTCAACTTATAAATGAACAGTTTGCAGTAGTAGCTAACATTGAGGAATGGCAAATGGGATTAGGTCATGCATTTGAGATGGACCCTTCTATTGAAAACGGATTTTTATATGAGCTAGCTCAAGCTATTATGGCTAGAGAAATTTTCCCTAATGCATCACTTAAATATATGCCACCTACAAAATATATGACAGGTAATATTTTCAAAGGAAACGTACAAGATGCATTATTCAACTTAATTGCGGTATGGTCTGGACAATCAGTACAATTATTAGGTATGCTTACTGAAGCTATACATACTCCACATATGCATGATAGATATTTAGCTATTGAAAATGCTAAATATATATTTAACAATGCTAGAGACATAGGAAGTGAAGTTACTTTTAAGGATGATGGTATACTTGAAAAGAGAGCTAAGTTTGTATTGGATGAGGCGGATAAACTTTTAGATGAAATTGAAGAAGAAGGTTTGTTCTCAATTATAGAACAAGGCAAGTTTGCAGGAGTTAAGAGACCATATGAAGGTGGTAAGGGTCTTGAAGGTGTATGTTTGAAAGATGATTATTACTTCAATCCGTTCATTTCAATGATGTTAGGAGGTGCAAAATAATGGCTAATTGTGAAACTGCTATTGATAAAGTAGATTTAAAAAAAGTTAAACCTTATGGAGATACAATGAACGATGGGCAGGTGGAAATGGCTTTTACTTTACCCGTACCATATGGTGAAGAAGCTGATGAAGCTGCACGTCAATTAGTTAAAAAAATGGGCTGTGAAGAACCAAGCGTTGTTTATTCTAAAGACTTGGGTGATGGATATTCTTTCTTCGTAGTATATGGAAAATGTCAACATAATGTTGATTATACAGATATACACGTAGCAAAGGTAGAAACTGAAGTAATGGAAAGAGATGAATGTGGTAAGTACATTGAAGATAACATCAAAAGAGATGTTGTTATAGTAGGTGCTACAACTGGTTTTGATGCTCATACAGTAGGTATTGATGCTATTATTAATATGAAAGGCTTCCACGGGCACTTTGGTCTTGAAAGATTTCATAATGTAGAAGCATTAAACATGGGTTCACAGGTTCCTAATGAAGAACTAATAGCAAAAGCTAAAGAAATAAATGCTGATGCTATATTAGTTTCTCAGACTGTAACTCAAAAAGATATACATATTCAGAACTTAACTGAGATGGTAGAGTTAATGGAAGCTGAAGGCTTAAGAGACAAGATGTTACTTCTTTGCGGAGGCCCTCGTATTTCCCATGAATTAGCTCAGGAACTAGGTTATGATGCTGGATTTGGTCCTCATACTTATGCAGAGAATGTATGTTCTTACATAATTACTGAGATTGTAAAAAGAAACAGAATATAATTTCTAATTAAATATAGAAAAAGGAAGGGTAACTTAAATATGACTAATAAGCTAAAGACTGCTCAAGAAGCAATAGCTGGCCTTCAGGATGGTATGACTATCATGGTATCTGGATTTTTAGGAACAGGTTCTCCTGAAATCCTTATGGATGCAATATTAGAGAAGGGTGTGAAGCACCTTACTGTAATTGGTAATGATGGTGGTCTACCAAGAGGTTGGTATAATGAAGATGATACTCCACGTGGCATTGGAAAATTGCTAGACGCAGGCATTGTAGATCACATTATAGCATCACATGTTGGTGTTAATCCGCTAATCGGTAAAGGAATTGTAGCTGGCACTTTGGAATGCACGTTGGTACCACAAGGCTCTCTAGCTGAGAAAGTTAGAGCTGGTAATTTTGGACTTGGAGGTGTTCTTACACCAACAGGTGTTGGCACTTTAGCAGCTGAAGGAAAGATGCAAATCGAAATTGATGGAAAGATGCACTTGTTAGAAAAAGCATTAAAAGCAGATTATTCTTTCTGCAGGGCTTCAGTTTGTGATGAGTTTGGCAATTTCCTATGTAATAAGGCGACTAAAAACTTTAACTACTTAATGGCAGGAGCTGCAGATCATAATATTATTGCAACTGAAAGATTAGTTAAAGAAGGAGAACTAGACCCAGATGTATTCCAACATTCAGGTGTATTAGTTGATACAATAGTGGAAGGAGAGAAGCAATGGCAGATCTAAAAACGAGAATCGCGAAAAGATGCGCTAAAGAGTTTAAAGACGGATATGTTGCGAACCTTGGAATAGGTCTTCCTACTATGGTTGGTGGCTATTTACCAGAAGGTGTACATATTACTTTACAATCAGAGAATGGCTTTACAGGTCTTGAAGGTATATGTGACAGGGGTGATGAAAACGTTGAAATTATAAATGCTGGTGGTCAATATGCCAAGGCGTCTGCAAGAGTAAACTATTTTGATAGTGCCACATCATTTGGTATTATTAGAGGTGGACATGTTGATGCAACAGTACTAGGTGCTATGCAAGTTGATGAAAAGGGTAACTTAGCAAACTGGATTATTCCTGGCAAAATGTATGCTGGAATGGGCGGAGCTATGGACCTAGTTGTGGGAGCAAAAGAAGTTATAATTTCCATGGTACATCAACAGTTTAATAAAAAAACTGGTACTTCAAAACCTAAAATTTTAAAGGAATGCACACTTCCGCTTACAGCAGTAGGTGTTGTTGACTTAATTGTTACAGAAATGTGCGTTATTGAAGTGACTGAAGAAGGGCTACTGTTAACAGAAGTACACCCAGACTACACAGTAGAAGATGTTATTGCTGCTACTGATGCTCATTTAAATATAAGTCCTGATTTGAAGGCTTATGATATTACAGAATAATATTAAAAATGTTATAGAGGCGTATAAGCGCCTCTATTTTTTTACAAAAAAATATTAGGTATTTATTAGTCTTTGGAAATAAGTGAATACATATTTACATAGAAATCATAAAGGAATTGGTCTGCATAGGATTGTATTGAATTTAATACTTTTTGTTGCAGAGGGTAAATTTTAATGATATACTTAATTTAATATAATTAAAAATTAAACGCTAGAGGTGATGGATTCTGTATATTACTATTATGTGGATCTTCTCATATTTCCAATTAGCAAACTCTATTTTTAGTTAAGGTTGGGTTGTAAAAAGGAAAAGGGAAGGGGAAGGTGAGTTTAAATGGCAAGTAAAATAAAAACAGCACAAGAAGCAATTGCAGGGATTAAAGAAGGTATGAGTATCATGGTAGGAGGTTTTATGGCAGCAGGCACTCCCGAAATCCTAATTGATGCCATACTAGAAAAAGGTGTCAAGAACCTTACAATAATATGCAATGATGGTGGGTTACCAAAAGGTTGGTATAACGAATATGACACTGCACGTGGAGTAGGTAAACTATTAGAAGCAGGGGTAATAGACCATATTATAGCATCCCATGTAGGACTAACTCCTTTAGTGGGTAAAGGGGTTTTTGATGGAACTATGAAATGCACATTAATACCCCAAGGTTCTTTAGCTGAAAAAATTAGAGCTGGCAATTTTGGTCTAGGAGGAATTCTTACCCCAACAGGACTTGGTACAGTCGCTGCCGATGGTAAGATGCAAATCGAAGTTGATGGAAAGATGTACGTTCTCGAAAAACCATTGAGAGCAGATTATTCTTTTTGTAGAGCTTCAATTTGTGATGAGTTTGGTAATTTTCTATGTAATAAAACAACTAAAAACTTCAATTACTTAATGGCAGGAGCTGCAGATCATAATATTATAGCTACTGAAAAATTAGTAAAAGTAGGAGAATTAGAGCCTGATACGTTGCAACACTCCGGAGTTCTAGTTGATATGATAGTAGAAGGAGAAAAACCATGGCAGATTTAAAAACGAGAATCGCAAAAAGATGTGCGAAAGAATTTAAAGATGGATATGTTGCTAACCTTGGAATAGGTCTTCCTACTATGGTTGGTGGTTATTTACCAGAAGGGGTACATATTACTTTACAATCAGAGAACGGATTTACAGGTTTAGAAGGCATATGCGATAGAGGGAATGAAAACGTTGATATAATAAATGCTGGTGGTCAATATGCCAAGGCGTCAGCAAGAGTAAACTATTTTGATAGTGCCACATCATTTGGTATTATTAGAGGTGGACATGTTGATGCAACAGTACTAGGTGCTATGCAAGTTGATGAAAAGGGTAACTTAGCGAATTGGATTATTCCTGGCAAAATGTATGCTGGAATGGGTGGAGCTATGGACCTAGTTGTAGGAGCAAAAGAAGTTATAATTTCTATGGTACATCAACAGCTTAATAAAAAAACTGGTATTTCAAAACCTAAAATTTTAAAGGAATGCACACTTCCACTTACAGCAGTAGGTGTTGTTGACTTAATTGTTACAGAAATGTGCGTTATTGAAGTGACTGAAGAAGGGCTACTGTTAACAGAAGTACACCCAGACTACACAGTAGAAGATGTTATTGCTGCTACTGATGCGAAATTAATTATAAGCCCTAACTTAAAACCTTATAATGTAAGTGAATAAAAATTGACAAACAGAGGCTTTTAGCCTCTGTTTAAATGGGAGAAAGACGTGATTAAAAAAATAATTATCTCAGTTAGCCTGTTACTAGTATTAATCTTTACCGGCTGTAATGATAATAATGGAAACTTTGAAGTCGTTGAAGTGAATCAAGAAAATATAGCGTTTAATGAACAAGATGTCTCAAATAAAAATGTTGATTCTTTAAATGATTATTCATTTCAAATGGCTAAAGAACTATCATCTAATTATGTTGGGAGTAATTTTGTAGTATCTCCACTTTCCTTGTGGATGCCTCTGGCGGCCCTTAGTAATGCTACAACTGAGACTGCAGTAGAAAATCACTTAAGCTCACTAAGATTTGAAAGCAGAAGCATAGATGAAATTAATTTATTTGCAGCCCAACTCCTATATGAATTAAACAATGAAGAGTGTAAAGAAATTTCTGAAGAGAATGGTGTTGAATTTATAGATTCTTTATATATAGCCAATGCGTTATTTTTAAATAATGAGTATGAAGCTAAACAAGATTTTGTAGACTCTTTTTATAATTACTATAAAGGGACAACTATGCTTGTTGATTTTAGTAGCAATGATGCAAAAAATAGGGTTAATGAATGGGTTTATAATAGAACAGAAGGGAATATTAAAAATATAGTTGATGATTTTGACCCTTATACTGTAGCTGCGTTAGCTAATACTATTTTTTTTAAAGGCACTTGGGAAAAAGAGTTCTATGAAGAAGCAAATCAAATGAGATTGTTTTATAACGATAATAGCAATATGGAAACTGAGTTTATGGTTATGGATGGTGAATCAAATCATTTTGTACAAAGTTACTTTGAAGATGACAGTATTCAAGCAGTGGACTTTCCTTATACCAATGATGCAGGAATGATAATAATCTTACCCAAAATTAAAAAGGCTATAGATGTATTCAGTGAATTAAATGTGAAATATTTTAATAAAATTAACAATGAAAGCAAAATGCTTAGTGGCAAAACATATTTACCTAAATTCAAGATAGAAAGTGATACTATGAATTTGATGAAGGTAATGGAAAGTATGCAAGAACCTCTAATTAGTGGATATATTGATGGTTTGGATTATAGTCAGAATGATTTATATATATCAGATGCATATCAAAAGGCGATGATTGAGGTTAATGAAGAGGGGACTACTGCAGCAGCAGCTACTATAGTGGAAGTTATGGAAACTGCAATAGAGCCTTCTGGAGGGGATACGTTTGTAATGGATTGCAATAAACCCTTTATATTTATACTTTATGGAGATATCAATAACTACAAACAGATTCTATTTACAGGGATTGTTATGAACCCATGAACCAATTATATTATTATCTCAAATGCTTTTCTAACAATTCTATAAAAACATCGATATAATCTTTTTTAGGGAATATTACCCTTGCCGACTCTTTTCGGCCTCCACCTTTTCCTCCATATATTGCAGCATTGTCTTTTACTAATTTGCCGCAGTCAATATTACCATTTGAAAAAAGTAATATAGTGTTGGAAGGATTATGAACTAGGGATAATAGTGAAGTAAGAGAAGGCGATAAATTTCTACCTACCTTTAATAGTTCATCTATAGTTAATATATCATACTTGTAAGCTAGAGGCTTATTTACCAAGTTTTTCATAATTTTATTTTCTTCTTCCGCGGTAATATGCTTTGCTAATTTATATACCCTGTCTTTAGTTTCTTTGTTTTTTTCTTCTTTTGCTCTAATCTTATCAATCAAATCATCAAAACCTGCAGAGTATTGATTTGAAAGCTGATTAAGGGTGTCATAAATAGTTTGGTAGCTTAACAATGCTCTTTTACCTGCTTCAAAATATATCCTATACATTCCTTTGTTTGCTTCTACTTTATATATTTTTAATAAACCAACTTGACCTGTAGTGTTAGGATGAGTGCCACAGCACGCAACACTATCAGAAGGGTTGTTCTCTGATCCAACGCATACAATTCTGATATCTTCTTCTAGCTCAAGTCTTTTTCTAACCGGGAAGTCCTTTGCTTCATTTTTTGTTTTAAAGTTAAAGGTTTTTACTTTCTGGTTATTATAAATGATGCTATTTGTTTTAATTTCAGCATTTTTACACATATCCCATGTGATTTCATTGTGTTTTTGATTATCTTCTAAATGGATATCTATTGTCATATAATCATTCCCCATATGGAAGCCACGATTTATTCCCCCATATTCGTTGTGGAATACACCTGACAAAATATGTTCTCCCAAATGCCTTTGCATGTTATCAAATCTGTGATCCCAATCGAGGAAGACGTCTACATAATCGCCTTCTTTTAGGGAGCATTTTTTTTCAGATATAACATGGTGAATCGCTTTCGTTTCGTCTTCGTACACATCGATTACATTGAAGTCACCTATTGTTCCAATATCGCAGCTTTGACCACCACCCGTTGGGAAAAAAATAGTTTTATCTAATATTATATGAATACTATTATCTTTGTTAATAACTTTGATTATCTTGAAGTTACCATTTTTTAAATATACATTCTTTTCAAATAGCTTTTCTGTGCACATATACTCCTCCTGTGAATTAATATTAATCGAACAAAAAAATGAATAAGTCTAAAAAAAATATGTGGAAAACTGCCCTTGACAAAATGAAAAACCTTCTAATAACTAGCGTTAGCAACGGGTGTAGCTACTAAAGTTATCCACATTGACATGTTGATTAAATTGTATACAATTTTTAGTTTTTATGTGGAAAAACTAAAATTTGCTTTAATCATCGGGGTTTAAATGATGTTGAAAACTTAACAACAAAAAAACGAACAAAGGTTAACATAAATAAAATTTACATTTATTTTATAGAAATTTCATGTTTCAGGATTTGGGTTATAAATGAAATTTTCGAAATCAGAATCATAATAATTCATAAAACTTTCTAAAACTTGAGTTTCAAATTGATATCTATCTACGAGTTCGATTTCTTTCATTAAAGCAGAGGTCATTATATCATTTTCCATGCGATTTATGTTAACTATTTTATGGCTCATCAACAATAATTGCATTGATTTGGTTATAAAATATATTCCAAAAATATCACCGTTCATAAAAAAGTTTTTTCTTAGTACATGTTTATTGTTTTTATTATATAAAATATTTAGCAATCCGTTTTCTTTTGTCTTATAATTTATAACTTCTATTAAACCACATTTTTTTAAATCAAATTGATCCATGTCTACCTTTATATTAAAAAGTGTAATATACTCTTTTTGTTTTGTATAAAAGGCGGCTTCAATATCACTGATTCTTTGTCTTTGATCAAGTTCATAACTTGTAATTTGGTTTTTATTATTTAATTCAATACTAATATTATTGTAATAATAACCGCTTTCACTTAATATCAATGAATTACAGATATATTTATTATTGCCCATATCATTTATTCTATTTCTAATCAAGGAGCCAGACATATCACATGTATAAAATAGATTCTCTAAATAACCTTCACTTAAATTTGACAAATATTCGGAAGCATAAAAATCATGGTCATATATACGCATAATAAAATAGTTGATAGCCTCATAGCTGTTTTCAATCTCTTTGATAACCTTGCACATAAAAACAGAGGGATAAGAGGGTTTGGTCTTGGACGCTTCCAACATAAATTCATATATTTTATCGCATTTTTGCTGAAATTCAATTAAATCTTCGGAATGATTTTTTCTATGAATTAGATTAATACTAATGGCTTGATCAATTAATCCAAGACAATCATCAAAATCTATATCAACTTCTTGGCCACCTAAACCAAACGACATGTGTTTCCATTCTTCATCCAAATTGCTATAAGTATTTGAGTCGTAGTAACCGTCTATTCCATATTCCGAATAGTCGAGGTGAAATAGTTGATAAAAGCTTTTATCTTTTTTTGTCCATGTGATTCGTAGAGCAACTACTCCCATTAATCTAGTATCTGTAGCTTTACATGTGCTAAACACCATATCTTTAAAGATATTTGTGTTATCAGACATGCCTCCATTAATTACTTTTAAGTTACTCATAAATACCTCCATATATATAAATTATACCATAGCTTGTAATATATGTCTTGACATTAATAAGATTTAGACTATAATAGTTGTATATGAAAATTGAATAAACCTTATTATGAGAGGTGGAGGGAATAGGCCCTGTGAAACCCAGCAACCCGTCTTTGATTTATCAAAGTAGAAGGTGCTAAATCCTACAGCTATGCTGAAAGATAAGAAGAGATATATATAACCTCTTCTTTATAGAGGTTTTTTAAAATTGTTTAATAGGAGGGAAAAATGAAAAAATTATTTACATCAGAATCGGTTACGGAAGGGCATCCTGATAAAGTATGTGATCAAGTTTCAGATGCTGTGGTAGATGCTATATTTGAACAAGATTCTAATAGTAGAGTGGCATGTGAAACAACAACTAAAACGGGATATGTTATGGTTATGGGAGAGGTTAGAACTTCTTGTACAGCTAATATTGAAGGAATAGTAAGGAAGGTTGTTACTGATATAGGATATAACAGTAGTGATGCTTGCTTTGATGGAAATACATGTGCAGTTCTTACGTGTATAGAAGAGCAGTCAGATGACATTGCTATGGGAGTAGACAATGCTCTTGAGTATAAAGAAGGTACCCTTACAAACGGAGACGATATTGAAAAAATCGGTGCAGGAGATCAAGGTATGATGTTTGGTTTTGCTTGCGATGAGACGCCAGAATTAATGCCCATGCCTATTACATTAGCGCATAAACTTTGTAAACAACTTGCAGATGTAAGAAAGTCAGGAGAACTAGATTACTTAAGGCCAGATGGTAAAAGCCAAGTTACTGTTGAATATGATGATGACAAAGTGGTTAGGATAGATAATGTAGTGATTTCTACTCAGCATAATCCTGATGTTACGCAAGAAGAAATCAAAAAAGGCGTATTAGAAAAGGTTATTAGGCCAATAATACCTAAAGAATTGATTGATGATGATACTAAGTTTTATATCAATCCTACAGGAAGATTTGTGATAGGTGGTCCCAAAGGGGATTCAGGTCTTACAGGTAGAAAAATTATTGTAGATACCTATGGAGGTTACGCTAGTCATGGGGGTGGCGCGTTTTCTGGTAAAGACCCAACTAAAGTGGACAGAAGTGGTGCATATATGGCTAGATATATTGCTAAAAATATTGTTGCCTCAGGGATTGCTAATAAGTGTGAAATTGAACTTGCATATGCCATAGGATTAGCTCAACCGGTATCGGTTTATGTGAATTCATATGGAACGGGTAAAATCGAAGATGAAAAGATAGTAGAATTAGTAAGAAAACATTTTGATATGAGACCTGCAGCAATAATTAAAAAGTTAGATTTAAAGAGACCACAATATAGAGAATTAGCGGCATATGGCCATTTTGGAAGAACCGATTTGAATGTTAAATGGGAAGACGCTGATATGGCAGATACCCTAAAAAAAGATGCAGGCATCTAAAAAATTAAATGGCCGGTGGCAAAAGTCATCGGCTTTTTTGTTTCGTTGACTGGAATTAACCTTTATGATATCCTAAATCTAGAGTGGAGTATTAATTATGTATAAAAAATATGACATATGTATTATAGGTGGCGGTGCATCTGGGATGACTGCTGCGATAAAGGCAAAAAGGGAAAATCCCGATTTGTCATTAGTTATATTAGAAAAGAATAACCTGCTAGGTAAAAAATTAAAGGCAACAGGTAATGGTAGGTGCAATATGACGAATATTGACGCTTTGAATTATTTGGAAAATTTGAAATTCTTTTCAAATTTAGGCTTTGTTTCAGCTGTTGAGGATAATAGAGTATACCCTTATTCCTTTGACAGTGGAGATATTGTTAATCTTTTAAAAGATAAGATTGTTGATCTTAACATTGATATCGAGACAAATGCAAGTGTTAATGATATTTATAAAAAGGGAGATTCTTTTTACATAATTTATGGGCAAAAAACATTGTTAGCAAAAAAACTTCTCATTTCATGTGGTGGTAAAGCTGCTCCAGAATTTGGTACAACTGGTGATGGTTATAGATTTGCAAAAGAATTCGGACATAAAGTAACTTCCCTAGCTCCAATTTTAGTACCGGTGGAATGCAAAGGGGAATTTAAACATCTTAAAGGAGTTCGAGCAAAAGGTTATTTATCGCTACTTAACAAAGACATAAAAACCTTTTCAGAGTATGGAGAATTACAGTTTACTGATTATGGGGTATCAGGAATTTGTGTTTTTAATGCTACAAGATTTATGAAATTTGATGAGAATAAAAGCTTAAATAATTATATGATATATTTTGATTTTGCTCCGAATGTAGATATTTTTGATTATTTAGCCAATAAAATTGAGGAAGCTTTAAAATATAACTCAAAGGAAAAGTGTAAAAACATACTGAGAAGTGTGGTAAAGGAAAAATTATCAAATGAAATAATAAAAAAAGCAGGAATAAAAAATGAAAAACTTTTAAAAGATTTAACAGAGTCAGAGATAAAAATGATAAATAGGTTGCTTCATTCATATCCTATAAAACCCATGAAGCTTAAAGGATGGAAGCTTGCTCAATGTACTTCAGGTGGAGTGGATTTAAATGAGATTAATTGCCTTACAATGGAATCGTTATTATGTAGTGGCCTTTACTTTTCTGGAGAAGTTATTGATTATGATGGCCCTTGCGGGGGATATAATTTGGATAATTCTTGGTTTACAGGTATTAAGGCGGGAGAAAGTATGGCAAATTCATTATGAGATATAGAATACATGAAATAAAATTAAATATTGATGAACCTTTTGAAATGATTCCAAGAAGGATAGAGAGGAAACTTAGGCTGAAAGAAAATAGCCTAAATGATTCAGATTATTTTGTGATGAAGGAATCTATAGATGCTAGGGATAAAAAAGATATCAAGTATGTTTATACGGTGGATTTTGATGCTGATATAAATTTGGACAAAGTGCAAATAAAGAATTTTGGTGTTGCGCCAAATATTAAAAGGTTTGAACTTAAAAGAGGCGAACGTTTTTCAGAAAAGAGACCAGTTGTCATTGGTTTTGGACCATGTGGAATGTTTGCGGCTTTAGAACTTGCCAGGTATAATATGAAGCCCATTGTCATTGAAAGAGGTAGCAAGATTAACAAAAGAGTTAAAAAAGTCGAAGAATTTTGGAAAGATGGTATATTGGATGAAGAATCAAATGTGCTTTTTGGAGAAGGAGGCGCAGGAACTTTTTCCGATGGTAAATTGACTACAGGTATAAGAGATTCCAGAATAAGATATGTTTTAGAAACATTGGTAGAAGCAGGTGCACCAGCGGATATATTATACAAACAAAAGCCTCATATAGGCACAGATTTATTACGGTTAGTGGTTAGAAATATTAGAAATCAAATAATTGAACTTGGAGGAGAAATAAGATTTAATACGAAAATGCAAAGGTTAAATCTATTAAATGATGAAGTTCTCTCTGTAATAACTTCAGATGATGAAGTTATTTATACTGACGCTGTTATAGTTGCTATAGGTCATAGTGCGAGAGATACATTTAAAATGTTTGATGCGCAGGGAATTAAAATGGAGCAAAAACCATTTTCTATAGGAGTAAGGATTGAGCATTCTCAAGACTTAATAGACAAAGCTCAATACGGAAATACTAAAGGATTACCACCGGCTGAATACAAACTATCATATAAAGCCAAAAATGGCAGAGGAGTTTATTCTTTTTGTATGTGCCCTGGTGGTGAAGTCATTACAACTACGACTAAAGAGGGTGAAATATCTGTTAATGGTATGAGCTATAGAAAAAGGGATAGTGGCGCAGCAAATAGCGGAATTTTGTGTGATGTAAGATGTACAGATTTTGAATCTGATGATGTATTGGCAGGAATTGAATTTCAAAGAAAATATGAAGAAATTGCTTTTATGCATGGAGGAGAAAACTTTAAACCACCTAAATCAAATTATATGGAATTTCTTCATAACATAGGAGAAGGTAGTAAAGTTAACGAGTGTTTACCTGACTTTGCCAAAGAGGCGATCAAAGAGGCTATACCTAAATTTGGGAAAAAGATAAAAGGTTTTGATAGCAAAGAGACTATAATTAAAGCTGTTGAAACAAGAAGTTCTTCTCCAGTTAGAATAGTAAGAAATGAAAAATTAGAAAGCAATATAAAGGGGCTTTTTCCTGGAGGAGAAGGTGCAGGTTATGCTGGTGGAATAACTTCCGCAGCATGTGATGGGTTAAAAATAGCGGAAAGAATAATTATTGCTTAACAATATAATATAAGACAAAAGGAGAAGAAATGGATATTGAAAAATATTACGAAGATCCAGTGCTTTTAGCACAAAAATTGATTCAATTTAATACTACTAACATATCAGAAAAAGAAATAAAAGATACACCAGAAGAACCTTGCTCGCTTTTTATCAAATCTCTTTTTGACAATTTAAATGTTGAAACAGAAATGCTATATAGTAAAAAAGAAGGTTCGGAGAAAAGACCGAATTTACTTGCAAAGCTTTATGGTAATGGTGATGGAAGTATGCCTCCTTTACTGTTATATGGACATTTAGATGTTGTTTCTACGGAAGGTCAAAAATGGGAAGAAGATCCCTTTGCGGGAGTAATCAAAAATGGTTATCTATGGGGCAGAGGAGCCATAGATATGAAAGGAGAGCATGCTATATTTTTAGTAGCACTTTTTAGAATAATAAAAAGTGGAGTGAAATTACCATATGATATTTACTACATGGCAGTATCAGACGAAGAAGCTTCTGGTAGCTATGGCGTTAAAGCATTGGTGGAAGAAAAACCGGAAATCTTTGATAGTATTAGATATGCTTTTGGTGAAATTGGTGGATTTTCACTCTTTATGCTAGATAAAAAATTCTATCCAATACAGATTGCAGAAAAGCAAGTCACAAGAATGAGAGTTACCGCTCATGGTGAAGCTGGACATGCATCCATGAAAGTGTCTGATTCTGCTGTGGGGAAATTGTCTAAAGCTATGAATTTATTAACCACTAAATCTATGCCAGTCAGGGTAACTAAACCTGTAGAATTAATGATTAATGGTTTATCTGACGGTATTGGTGGGGCAAAGGGTAAATTGTTAAAGCAATTACTTGTACCTTCAAGAACAGATTTTATTTTAAAAAAATTAGGCAAAGCAGGAGAACTATTCTTTCCTTTATTGCATAATAGTATTAATATTACAATCTTAGGTGGTGGAACTGCTATTAATGTAGTACCTAGTGAAGTTTGGTTTGAAGCGGATATGAGAATGGTACCTGAATGTACAATAGAAGATGGTATAAAAGATATTAAAGATATAATAGGAGATGACTTTGATATTGATATAAAAATGTATGATGAGGGTGCTAAAGAGGTAGACATGACGCTTTATGAAGGTCTAGCTAAAATGATAAAGGAACATGATGAAGAAGCAATTCCGATACCATTTGTATTAGCGGCAGTAACAGATGGTAGATTCTTACAAAGGTTAGGAATACAATCATATGGCTACACTCCTATGCAGTTTCCTAAAGATTATAGCTTTACAACTTTATCACATAATGCTAATGAAAGAATTCCTGTAGACGCCCTTGTGTTTGGTGTTAATGCTCTTTACGATTACTTAACCAAACAGTATGAAAGGGAATTTTAATAAATGAAAAATTATGACATCATTATAATTGGGGGTGGCCCGGCAGGATCTACCCTAGCACGCTTGTTAGATAAGAAGTTAAGTGTATTGTTAATTAACTATAATGAAAAGGTTAAACCATGCGGAGGTTTATTGGCTCCAGATGCTCAGGGTATTGGCTAGAATGAATTTAACTTTGCCAAAAGAAGTATTAGTTGATCCACAAATATTTTCATTAAGAACCATCGATTTGGAAACTGGTTTTCAAAGATGGTATCAAAGAATGTATATTAATTTGGATAGGAATAAATTTGATGATTGGCTATTAAATATGGTGTCGAGTAATGTGGAAGTTATAAATGGAAGATGTGTAGATATAAATGGTGGTTTAGTTAAGTACATATTATCGGGAAAAGTTAATGAGGTAAAAGGTAGTATTATTGTAGGTGCCGATGGCGCTAATTCAATAGTGCGGAGAAAATGTTTTAAGCCAATACAAACAAGAACTTATACGGCAATACAGAAGTGGTTCTTTGAGGATAAAATTAATGCAACCCCTTTTTATTCATGCATTTTTGATAGTAAGACTAGTGATTGCTGTAGTTGGACGATTAGCAAAGATGGATATTTAATCTTTGGTGGAGCGTTCCCAAAACACAATTCTAAGAAAAGGTATGAAAAGCAAAGGGAAAAGCTTGAAAAGTTTGGAATAAACCTTGATAAACCAATAAAGACGGAAGAATGTTTAGTACTTAGACCGAGATTTACAGGTAGCTTTGTTTTAGGAAATGATAAGACCTTTCTTATTGGGGAAGCTGCAGGATTTATAAGTCCTAGTTCTTTGGAAGGAATTAGTTCAGCATTTAATAGTGCCATAGCTTTAAGCGAAAGTTTAAGTAAGGGAAGCAATGTGTTAAAAACTTATAAGAGGAAAACCTTAAAATTAAGGGCATGGCTCGCATTAAAAAACCTTAAGTGTCCATTCATGTATAATCCGTTTTTAAGGAAAATAGTAATGAAATCTGGCATAGGTAGTATAAATATCAATTAGTTATTAAGGCATATATTGCAGAAAAAATATGCAAGGAAACAATGGGAAATAGAGCTGTTATCAATAAATAATCTTGATTAATACCCCAAATAAAATCTAATGCTAATGGATATAAAGATACAACTGATAAAAAAGTAATAAAAGCAAAAATATCCATAAAATTCCTATTACATATGATATATTTTCCATACCTATTTTTGGAGATAATGATGATGTGTAATCCAACTTGCACATTGTCTCCCATGGGATATTGGTACCAAGCCTTCGGGAGACTTTCTATATAATAACTCAGGCCGTAAGAATTTAAAACTAAACGGTAAATTCCAATACCTTCTACTTGTGAGCTTTGTATTTCTTCTATACTACTATTTTTTAAATATTAAATATCTTGCGATATTTTTGGTAGATGAGATTAAACCACCAAACGCTTTGCAAGAATAAACATATGGCAATAATTTTTTCATTTAATATCATAACTAGTGACCAAATTTTTGGTACCTTGTTTAAATGAAGAATTGTTCATATGAAGATCACTAAATATTTCTTCGCGCGTATAATCTTAATAAGATTTACTAGTAATGTCTTCAATTATTAATTCAAGTATGTTATAACCAACATTGTAATAGAGGAAGCTCTCACCGGGTTTGTTAAAAATGTCAAACTCCGCTGTAAGATTTTCTCATAATGTGGGTTTTTTAAATTGATTTCATATTTCAACAAGTAATCTTCTATATTTAAGATAGCATTATGGGTAAGTAAAATCCTCATAGTGAAGTTTAATGATAGCTAGAGCAGTAATTGGGTTTGTTCTTAAATTTGGACTTTGGGTGATAGGTATGGTGTTTGTTTTATCAGAAAACCCTTAATGCTCAGTCTGTATAAGTTCGTAATTGTTTATCGGCGCCATACTTAAACCGGGTATTCCATAGCTGAAATTAACATAGGTATTTTATCATCCATGTATTCGGTAAAATTACTAGTAGCCATTGAACTCTTTCCTTTTCTTAAATGAATATAACTATAAATATGAAAATAATTAATATAGTAATTATTAAAGAGAATAAAAGCTTGAACTATTTATTGCTTAATATATTTTTTAATTTGTCATACATTATTTGAAATAATACTTGACAATATTTAATATTTTAATATAATTAGGTATGTAACTATTACATATCTAATTAAATGAGGAGTGTTATGGATAATAATATAATTGCTGAGATAATTAAAATCTCGCATCTTTTAAGAAGACAAGTTGGTTGTGGAAATATGAATGAAGATTTCCATAATCGTTTGGGTATAACTGGAGTTAGAATCGTTAAATACTTGATGGTTAATAAGGATAAAGATATTTTTCAAAAAGATATTGAAGAGTATTTTTCTTTGAGAGCATCATCTGTTTCTGTCACGCTTAAGAAACTTGAAAACAAAGGATTTATATATAAAGAAGCAGTAAAGTATGATGCTAGATTAAAAAGGATTAAACTTACTAATAAAGCTTTTAATATGCATGAAGAAAAGATTAAGCAGTATGAAACTATGGAAAAAAACATTGAAGAAAGCATGACACATGAAGAGGTTGAGGAACTTAATAGATTGCTTAGTAAATTATCAAAGACATTAGATAGTGAGGTTAGAATTGAAGATATTTAGATTTTTAGGGAACAAAGAAAGAATATATATTGCCATATCGCTTATTTTTATTGTAGTTCAAGTATGGTTAGATCTTAAAATGCCTAGTTATAT
Organism: Anaerovoracaceae bacterium; assembly: GCA_035268985.1. Taxonomy (GTDB): domain Bacteria; phylum Bacillota; class Clostridia; order Peptostreptococcales; family Anaerovoracaceae; genus JAAYHV01. The sequence goes on from DATFJV010000102.1 coordinate 27,639, forward strand.
GGCGGCGATTACAAAAACTATACAAACACCTGGCAGTGTTATTTCTGATGTGGTAACAGATGGAATGCTAATGTTATTATGTGCATTTGGTAGTCTGTTATCCACTTTGGCTGTGGGATATTTTGCAGCTGTAGTTGCTGCTGGTTTTGCTAAAACATTGAGAGAAAAACTCTTTGATAGGGTAAATGATTTTAGTGAGGAGGAAATGAATAACTTTTCAACTCCTAGCCTTATTACTAGAACTACCAATGATATAACACAAGTTCAAGTATTAATTGCTTTTGGGTTACAATTAGCTGTAAAAGCACCTATACTAGCAGTATGGGCTATGCTTAAAATTTCAAATAAAAGTTGGCAGTGGACTGCAGCTACTGCGGTGGCAGTTATAACAATGCTCCTTTTGATATTTCTAATTTTCAAGTTAGTGGTACCAAGGTTTAAATTAATTCAAAGGTACACCGATGATGTTAATAGAGTTATGAGAGAACAGTTAAATGGTCTTAAAGTTATTAGAGCATTTAATGCTGAAAATTATCAGCAAATAAAGTTTGAAAAAGTAAATAGTAATCTAACTGGTACACAGCTTTTTGCTCAGCGTACAATGGGATTAATATTTCCTTCCATGGGAATGATACTTAATTTGTTAACATTATCCATTTATTGGATTGGAGCAATCCTTATTACCAATGAAATTGGATCTGGTAGACTGACATTGTTTAGTGATATGATAGTATTTACTTCGTACGCCATGCAAGTGGTAATGGCATTTATGATGCTAGGGATGATCCTTATACAGTTACCAAGGACTTTAGTTAGTATCCATAGAATAAATGAGGTATTAGATACTAAACCTAAGATTATCGATGGAAATCTAGACACTGGTGAGCTTAATGAAGTCGGAACTGTGGAATTTAAAAATGTGTGTTTTGGTTATCCTGGAGCCGAGGAATATGTTTTAGAAGGGATTAACTTCAAGGTTAATAAGGGAGAGACTGTAGCATTCATAGGTTCAACTGGATGTGGAAAAAGCACTTTGGTTAATCTAGTTCCAAGGTTTTATGATGTAACTAAAGGTGAAATCCTAATAAATGGACATAATGTTAAGGAATATAGGCTCAACGACTTGCACAAAAAATTGGGCTATGTATCACAAAAGGCTGTGATATTTACAGGCGATATAAAAAAGAATGTTGGTTATGGTGATAATAACCAAAACAAGACTAATGAGGAAACTGAAAATTCAATATTAGATGCATTGGAAATTGCCATGGCAAAGGAATTTGTGGATGCTGAACCTGAAGGTATTTTTGCTCCAGTTTCTCAGTCTGGAGCTAACTATTCAGGTGGTCAAAAACAAAGACTTTCAATTGCAAGGGCTATAAACAGAAATCCAGAGATACTAATATTTGATGATTCATTTTCAGCACTAGATTATAGAACAGATAGAGCTTTACGAAATGCTTTAAAAGATAAGATTAAAGATACTACTGTTATGATAGTAGGGCAAAGAATTGGAACTATAAAAGAAGCTGATAGAATTGTTGTCCTTGAAAAGGGTAAAATAGCTGGAATGGGAACACATAAGGAATTATTGAAAAATTGTGAGGTTTATTTAGAAATAGCAAAATCTCAATTATCAGAAAAGGAATTGGAGGTTAGCTAATGGCTGATAATAGGAAATTAAGACCTGTATCTGAAAATAAATATAAAACTAGAGGTCATGGTCCAATGGGAGCTGCTAAGGCAGCAGAAAAGCCGAAGGATTTAAAAGGAACGTTGGGCAAATTATATAGATATTCTAAAAAAAATATTCCATTGGTTATTTTCGGGGTATTGCTAGCTATAGGTGGAGCAGCATTAACTTTAATGGGGCCAAATATACTGTCTAAAATGACAGATGAAATAGCTGAAGGGATAATGACTAGTATTGATTTAGGTTTTATATATAGCTTAGGAATAACTTTATGCGTAATATATTTAGTGAGCCTTTTGTTTAACTCGTCCCAAAGGTTTATTTTCGCGACAGTTGCTCAAAAAATATCAAA
>DATFJV010000103.1:0-6706 GCA_035268985.1 Anaerovoracaceae bacterium
GGCGAAATAATTTATGGATATGGAAACACGGGGAAAGATAAGAATGAGGGATTCATAAGAAAAAATGCCATATTTACAAATACTTTAGGGCCAATGCTGGCTGTTAATATGGAATATACTATGAGATTACTCGAAAAAGCACTTTTCATTGAAGAAGCTGTAAATATAAACAATGATTTAATGGATATAGACGGAGTTTCCTTTGATATAAAAAAAGATTTTATATTAAACAAAGAAACGAAGCTAAATAACAAATAAAAGGAGTATTAAGTGAAGAGATTTTTTAACTCTGGTGTTGGAATAATAATGATTCTAATACTAGTAAGTAATTTTGTAAGTGGGGGACTGAGTAATCCGGGGGAATATATTTATCATATATTAATAATGTTACCAGGCATTATTATTGGTCTGTCATTTCATGAATTTGCACACGGATATGTATCATATAAATTGGGTGATCCAACACCAAAGTATCAAGGAAGATTGACGTTAAATCCTAAGGCTCACTTTGATCCCTTTGGATTTTTAGCTTTAGTATTTATGGGGTTTGGTTGGGGAATACCTGTTGAGATTAATCCCAGTTATTATAAGAATAAACGTAGAGATGAACTTTTAGTGGCTTTTGCTGGTGTTACAATGAACCTAGTAATTGCAATAATCACGGCATTTGTTGTAAAGATTATTTTATATTCAAATCCATATATTACCGATGATAGCATTATGAGTATAGTTATAAGTATATTGATGGGAGTGGTATCAGTTAATATTATACTTCTTGTATTTAACCTTATTCCAATACCTCCTTTGGATGGGTTCAATGTAATTACACAAATATTTAATCTTAGAGGAACTAAATTTTACTATACTGTATATAAAAATGGGTTTTTGATTTTACTTGTGCTATTACTAGTAGGAGTAGTAGATAAAGTAATTGGCCCAGCTTATTATTTCATATACAGCTTGATAGTAAATAATATAATTTTATAGCGACTTAAGTAAAAAATCACACAATCTTCACAAGAACAATTAGCACTCTACATACGAGAGTGCTAATTTTAATTTAGTAAAAAAAAGGAGGTCATTATGAACATAGATAAATACACTCAAAGCATGCAAACAACGGTGATGGATGCTCAAAATACTGCAATATCTTTAGGTCATCAATTTATTGATTGTGAGCATATTCATTATGCCCTTTTAAATCAAAATGACGGTTTGATTTCTAGATTATTGGAAGCGATGGGAAAAGAAAAATCAAATATTAAAAATGATTTAAATGATTACTTGGAAAATCTACCTAAGGTATCTGGTGATGGGACATCCATATACATGACAAGAAATTTGAATAATATATTAATGAATGCGGAGAAAATTGCTAATAAAATGAAAGACGAGTATGTTAGCGTTGAACATACATACTTGGCATTAATTGAAGATAAAAAAGGTTTTTCAGGAGAAATAGTTAAAAAATACAATATAAATAAAGAAGAATTTTTAGAGAAACTAAATGGTGTAAGAGGGAACCAAAGAATAACTAATCAGAATCCTGAAAATAATTACGATGCTTTAAATAAATACGGTATTGATTTAGTTGAAGCGGCTAGAACTGGTAAACTAGATCCAGTAATTGGTAGGGACGAAGAAATAAGAAGGACCATTCAAATACTATCTAGAAGGACCAAGAACAACCCTGTATTGATAGGAGAACCTGGTGTAGGTAAAACTGCTGTAGTTGAAGGGTTGGCCCTAAGAATCGTCAATGGTGACGTTCCAGAAGGTCTTAAGGATAAAACTATATTTTCCCTTGATATGGGATCTCTTATTGCAGGAGCTAAATTTAGAGGTGAATTCGAAGAAAGATTGAAGGCAGTGTTAAATGAAATTGATAAGTCCGAAGGCAAAATAATACTATTTATAGATGAATTACATAATATAGTAGGTGCTGGTAAAACAGAAGGTTCTATGGATGCTGGTAATCTTTTAAAACCGAAACTAGCAAGGGGAGAGCTTCATTGCATAGGTGCAACAACTTTAGATGAATATCAAAAGCATATAGAAAAGGATGCGGCCCTTGAAAGGCGTTTTCAAAAGGTAATGATAAATGAACCAACGGTGGAAGACACTATTTCAATATTAAGGGGTTTGAAAGAAAGGTTTGAAATACATCATGGAGTAAGAATTGCCGATGGAGCTTTAATTGCCTGTGCAAATTTATCAAATAGGTATATAAGTGATAGATTCTTACCTGATAAGGCAATTGATCTGATGGATGAAGCTGCTGCTAGAATTCGTACTGAAATTGACAGTATGCCAACAGAACTTGATGATATTTCTAGAAAAATAATGCAACTTGAAATTGAAAAGCAGGCATTGTCTAAAGAAAAAGATAAATCTTCAAAATCTAGGCTAGAAACAATTGATTTAGAATTATCAGAATTAAAAGATAAGAATAACGTATTAAGAGCAAGATGGGAAAACGAAAAAGAAAGTATTGCTTCCCTGAAGGATAAAAAACAAAGGATAGAGGATGTTAAACTTGAAATAGAAAATGCAGAAAGAAACTATGATCTTGAAAAATTGGCTAAACTAAAATATGGGACTTTACCTGAACTTGAAAAAGAAATTGCCATGGAACAAGAAAAAGTAGACAAGAAAAAGGAAGAATGTCTGTTAAAGGAAGAAGTAGGAGAGGAAGAAATATCGGTAGTTATATCCAATTGGACGGGTATACCTTTAGAAAAATTAATTGAAACTGAAAGGGAAAAACTTATTAAACTTCCTGAAATACTTCATAAAAGAGTGGTAGGTCAAGATGAAGGCATTAAGGCAGTGTCGGATGCTATATTAAGAGCAAGAGCTGGGCTTAAAGATGAAAACAAACCTATTGGTTCTTTCATATTCCTAGGTCCTACAGGTGTGGGGAAAACAGAACTTGCAAAGACATTAAGTGAAAGTTTGTTTGATACTGAAAAAAATATGATCAGAATAGATATGTCTGAATATATGGAAAAGCACTCTGTGTCGAGGCTAGTGGGCTCTCCCCCAGGATACGTGGGTTATGATGAAGGTGGTCAACTTACGGAGGCTGTGAGAAGAAAGCCATATAGTGTAATTTTATTTGATGAAATAGAAAAGGCTCACCCAGATGTTTTTAATATTTTATTACAGCTATTAGATGATGGTAGGTTAACAGATAATAAGGGTAGAACAGTAGATTTTAAAAATACAATAATAATTATGACATCAAATTTAGGAAGCGGTTACCTAATGGAAAATGTTAAAGCAGATGGAAGCATTGATGAATCAACTAGAAATTTAGTATTAACTGAAATGAAAAAGTATTTTAAACCTGAATTTTTAAATAGAATAGATGAAAATGTAATATTTAGTCCGCTTACTTTGCAAGATATTGTAAAGATTATAGAATTAACCATGGTAGCTTTAGTTGGGAAATTAAAAGATAAAGGAATAAGCATTGAACTAACTGATAAGGCAAAGGAAGTAATTGCTAAAGAAGCATATGATCCTGTGTTTGGAGCTAGACCTGTAAAGAGGTACATACAAGGATACATAGAAACACAAGTCGCTAAAATGATAATATCAGGTAATGTGAAAGAAGGTAATAAAATATTTGTAGATGGTAACAACGAAAGGCTTGATTATTCTGTTAAATAGTTAAAAATCTTGCTAATAGTAGAAATGAGTAGTATAATTTTTATATACTAATGTACTAATAGTAGGAGGTCATTATGGAAAGAAGAGAGTTCTACAGAGTTTCATCTAACGGAGAAGGACAATTATTTTCAAGAAGTTGGATTAGTGATAAACCATGGTGCATAGTTCAAATTGTTCATGGTATGGCAGAGCATAGTAAAAGGTATGATGATTTTGCTGCTAAACTAACGGATATAGGGTGTAATGTATATGCTAATGATCATATTGGACACGGGATGAGCAAGCAAGGTCATAGAGGTACATTTGCTATGCAAAAAGGTGGTTTTGACTATGTTTTGGAAGATATGCATTCTTTATTTGAGTATGCAGAAGAAGAATCTGGTAAAATGCCTAAAATACTTTTAGGACACAGTATGGGTAGCATTTTAGCAGAATTATATGCATCAACATATCAAGACATTGATGGTATGATATTATCTGGCACAGTTGCACCAAATAAATCAGTAGGGGCAGCTATTGGAATAGCTAATATCCACATTGCAATGCATGGTTATACTTCAGTATCAAAGATTTTAGATAAACTTACCAATACCAATTTGGAAGCTGAAGGAGATAGCCCTATAGCGAAATATTCTTGGCTTACTAGGGATATGGATATTGTTAAAAAGTATGCCGAGGATGAAGACTGTGGCTTTAGCTTTTCGGCGTCAGCCAATAGGGAAATGTTTATAGGTTTAAAACATGTAACTAATAAAGCATGGGCTGGCAAAGTACCTAGAGTTCCAGTACTGATTTTAGGCGGATCCGAAGATCCTGCTGGAAATAAAGGTGATGCACCTAAATATTACTTCGAAAAATTGAAAAATGAAGGTAATGATGAAGTTAGTATTAAAATTTATGAAGGGGCTAAGCATGAGATACTGAATGAAATCAATAAGGGAGAAGTATATGAAGATATAATGACTTGGCTTGAAAAGAAAATACAAGAGCAATTACTTTAAAAGTAATTGCTCATTCTTCGTAGTTTAGTTTGTTGCATGTGATAATCCATAGCTTTTTTCCCTGCTGCAACATTTCGATTCTTAACAGCTTCGAATATTGCTTTATGTTCCGCTAGAATTGTGGTTAAGTAATCATCTGTTATTAAAGTTACAGGTGATGTGTCTTTTAAATAGATTTGATAAGAAGTAAGCATTTGCTCTAACATCTTGTTTCCAGTAGCTTTATATAGTATACTGTGGAAAGTCGAGTTGATGCTAAGCACTTTATCCGTATCATTTTTTAAAGTATAGAACTCCATGAATTCAAAGGTTTCTTCGAGGGAATCGATTGTATCATTTTGCATACGAGTTATAGCCCATTCGATTGCTTGTACTTCTGTAATTCTTCTAAGTTCAAACATATCGGAGATATCTCGATTATTAAGACCTATGACAAAGGCACCTCGATTGGGTATATTTTCAATCAGTCCCTCAGTTTCTAATTGTCGTAAAGCTTCTCTTACAGGTGTTCTGCTAACATTATACTGTTCACAAATACTTTGTTCTGTAAGCTTTGAATTAGATTTAAGTTTGCCTGAAAGAATATCTTTTCTAATCATACAAAAAAGATTGTTTGATAACGGTTGGTTGGAAGTCTCGTCGTTTAGATTTATAGATATCATAATGTGCCTTTCTTACTTATAGAATACCAATAATTGTCATCTGATGTATACAATTATATTAATAAAAAACAATTTGTCAATAGAAAATGGGAAAAGAGTGTACGATTAAATGAAAGATTTAAATGAAATAGAATTAATACTTGATTTATTAAAACTAGAGTATCCTAAAGCAAAGTGTGCTTTAGATTTTAATGATAAATTCCAGCTTTTAATTGCTGTCGCTTTATCTGCTCAAACTACAGACGAAAGTGTTAATAAAATTACACCATTGTTGTTTGAAAAATATCCGGATGCAAAGTCATTATCTGAAGCAAATCAAGAGGATGTGGAAGAAATAATAAGGAGCATAGGTTTATATAAAAATAAGGCTAGAAATATTATTGAAATAGCTAAATCAATAGTAAATGACTATTTAGGTTTAGTACCAAGAAATTATGAAGAACTAATTAAACTAAAAGGTGTTGGCAGAAAAACTGCAAATGTAATTTTATCTGTAGGATTTGGAAACCAAACAATTGCAGTGGATACTCATGTTTTTAGGGTGTCAAATAGGCTTGGTCTCGCCAATGCTAAAGATCCATTAACAACCGAGTATGATTTGATGGGGAAGATTCCGAAAGAAAGATGGACAGAGACCCACCATAGTTTAATATTTCATGGAAGAAATTGCTGCTTTGCTAGAAATCCAAATTGTGAGGAATGCATAATTAAGGATTTTTGCAATTATTATTTAAGAGAAAAAGGTGCCGATTAATATAAAGAATTTCATATATTACATAAATATTCTGATATATTCAGAATATTTTTTTGCATATAATCAAATTATAATAGGAAAATATTCGGAGGTAAACTATGAAAGAACATAAATACCCTTGTGTTGAGATAAATTTGACACATTTAAAAGAAAATGTAACAGAAGTAAATAAAAGATGCCAAGAACATGGAATAGATATGATTGGTGTAATTAAAGGTGCTACTGGGTTACCACTAGTTGCTAAACAATACATAGAAGGAGGTGCTAAGATGATTGCATCTTCTAGATTGGAACAAATAGAGGATTGTATTGAATTTGGTTTAGATACTAAATATTTATGCCTTAGAGTGCCTATGCTAAGTGAGGTAGATGATATTGTTAGATTAACAGAGTATAGCTTAAATAGCGAATACAAGGTAATAAACGCTTTGAATCATGCGGCAAAAGAACAAAATAAAATTCATAATGTTATACTTATGGCTGATTTAGGTGATTTAAGAGAAGGATTTTGGAATAAGAGCGAACTTGTTGATGTGGCAACAAAAATAGAAAATGAGATGGATAATATTGTGTTATCTGGAGTTGGGACCAACCTTGGTTGTTATGGTTCAATT
>DATFJV010000104.1:0-11354 GCA_035268985.1 Anaerovoracaceae bacterium
ACGAAACCACCAAACCCCAGTGAAATGTTAGGTTCTGATGCTATGAAAAATTTGACAGAATATTTAAGGGGATATTATGACTATATATTAATGGATTTGCCGCCTATAAATATTGTTACCGATGCGGCAGTTGTTTCGAAACATTTAAATGGTTTAGTTTTAGTTGTTAGAGACGGGGTTACTCGTAAAGAAGATTTACTACAAAGCATACAAAGAATGCAAAATGCAAATTCCAAAATCATTGGTATAGTTTTAAATGACAAGAAGCTTACTAATGTAGGGTATGGTAAGAAAGGTAAAGCTAATAAATATTCTAAATATGCGAATGAATAATAGATTGAAACAGGGTGATTAAATGAAAGATTTTCACACACACATATTGCCTGAGATGGACGATGGTAGTTTTAATACGGATATGTCAATTGAGATGTTAAACAAATTAAAATCACAGGGAATAGATAGCATTGTTTTAACTCCTCATTATTATTTTGACTGTGAATGTGTTGATAACTTTTTGGACAGAAGAAGAAAATGCTTGCATAAATTAATAATTGCAAGTAAATTTGTTGAAGATTTACCACAAATGTATATAGGTGCAGAAGTTGCATTTTTCCCCAATATGTCAAATCATGAAGGTCTAGACAAGCTTTGTATAGAAGGAACTAAATATATGCTCTTAGAAATGCCCTTTGCAAGATGGCAAAAAAGCCATGTCGAGGAGGTTGACAAGATATATATAAATAGAGGCATTATACCAATAATAGCTCATATAGAAAGGTATATTGAGTTTCAAAAAGGAACTCAATACGTAAATGAATTATTAGACTTAAACGTGTTAATCCAAATTAATAGTGAAATCCTTAAGAAGAAAAATTTTGTCAAAAAACACTTATCTTTTATTATAGATAATGAAGTTTATCTTTTAGGATCGGATTGTCATAACATGGAGGGAAGAGCCCCAAACATGGATATAGCCAGTAAATATATGAAAAAAAAGTTTAAAAACGATAAATTAAAGCAAATTGACCTACTTGGAGAAGAAGTTCTGAAAAATGCAATTAGTATAAACATAAACCCTGACTAAAAAAGTTGGGGTTTAACTATTTTATTATTATATTAGATGTTTAAATTTCGCTGGCTTTGTGATAAAATAAGACGTTAAATATATTGGGAGATTTTATTATGGGAAACGTATTAATAGCAATGGATAAGAGTAATTCGTTTAGAATATACCTAACGGATACAACAAGTTTAGTTGAAAAAGCGAAAAGTGTTCACGAAACTACACCTTTAAGTGCAGCAGTTTTAGGTAGGGTTTTAACGGCAACTGGACTTATGGGCATAATGCTCAAAAATGAAAAGGACAAAGTAACAGTACAATTCAAAGGAGATGGTCCGGCTAAAGAGGTATTAGCAACAGCAAATGGCGAAGGCCATGTAAAAGGATACGTCTCAAATTCGAAATTGGATCTTCCTTTAAAGAGCAATGGGAAACTTGATGTTGGCGCTTCTCTAGGTATAGGAGAGCTCACTGTAATTAAAGATATTGGGTTAAAAGAACCATATTTAGGACGAATTGCATTAGTTTCAGGGGAAATTGCGGAAGATTTAACCGCATATTTTTATATATCTGAGCAGCAAAATTCTTCAGTTAATTTGGGTGTAATGGTTGGTAAAGATTATAGTGTTACTGCAGCTGGAGGCATGATAATTCAAATGCTACCAGATTTTAAAGAAGAAGCAGTTACAACCTTAGAAAATATGTTAGATGAAATTGAGCCAATAACTAAAATAATAGCTGAGGAGCATCTAAAATCTGATGATGGAAATTGCTTAAAAGCAGTTTTAGAAAGAATATTTAACGATGTTTCCGATGAATTTAAACCTAGAATATTAGAAGAAAAATCAATAAAATGGAAATGTGATTGTTCTAAGGATAGATATTATAGTGGTTTGATGGCTTTGAATGAAAGTGATTTGACAGAAATGATTGAAGAAGACGAATATGCAGAAGTCGTTTGCCAGTTTTGTAGAAAAAAATATTACTTTTCTAAAAAAGAACTTGAGGAAATCAGAAAAGAGGTAAAGCATGATAACTGAAGATGAAATAAGAGAAGAAATATTCAATGGAACTTGGAGTTATGAAAAGGTTTTGGATGTAGAACTTCATATAAAACATAAACAATACTCACAAGATTTAGAACCTGATGGAGAAGGCTTTGTTAGAACAGAAGAACTTGAAGAAGACATGGAAGTGATGACAGATGCTAAGTTCTATATATCTGATGATACAAGGTATTATATTTATGATGAATCTGTTTCTACTGAATTAAAGGATTGTACAACTGTATTAACATTAAAAGAAGATGCTGTTTCAATGAAAAGATATGCGAAAGACATTATTGGAGCATTGGACATGGAATTCATAGAAGGCAAAAAGCATGTTACAAGATACCATACACCCATGGGTGGAATTAACCTAGAATTATTAACAAATAAAGTGGATTTTGAAATTAACGATACGGGAATAGGAAAAATTTTACTTGATTATAATATAAAATTAGAAGGACTAATGTCTAGAAGAAACGATTTAGTTATTGAAGCATTCGAGAGCAAAGGGGAGCAAAAGAAGTAATGAAAAAGGGATTTGATGCAGATAAGTACATTGAAGAGCAAACCAAGTTTATATTGGAACGAATAGAAGACGGTAGTAGTGATAGGCTTTATTTAGAATTTGGCGGCAAGTTAGTTCACGACAAGCATGCGATGAGAGTACTTCCCGGATTTGATGAAAATGCAAAGATTAAATTGCTAGAAAGAATGAAAGATAAAGCTGAAATTATAATTTGTATTTATTCTGGCGACATTACAACAAGTAAGACTAGACAAGATTTTGGAATAACCTATGATTTGGAAGTATTGAGATTAATAGATATATTTAGAAGTTACAATCTTGAGATTAATTCAGTGGTAATCACTAGATATGAAGATTCTCCTGCAGTTAATATGTTTATAAATAAATTAAAAAGAGGCGGAATAAATACATACAAGCACTATTTCACCAAAGGGTATCCCACAGATGTTGATACAATTGTGAGTGATATCGGTTATGGTGCAAATCCATATATTCAGGTATCTAAACCCCTTATTGTCATAACTGGTCCAGGTGGAGGCTCAGGAAAGCTCGCCACTAGTCTTTCCCAAGTATATCATGAATACAAACTTGGTAATAAAGCAAGATATGCAAAATTTGAAACTTTCCCTATATGGAATTTGCCTTTAAAACATCCGGTAAATATTGCATATGAATCTGCAACTGCAGATTTAAAAGACGTTAATATGATAGATTCATATCATTTGGAAGCATATGAAAAGCAAGCAGTTAATTATAACAGGGATTTAGAAGCATTTCCCGTGGTAAAAAGAATACTAGAAAAGATAAAAGGAGAAGAATCCGAGTATAGATCACCTACAGATATGGGTGTAAATAGGGCAGCTTTTGGAATTATTGATGATGAAATATGCAAAGAAGCCGCAATACAAGAAATAATAAGAAGGTATCTAATTGCTGAGTGTGACTATAAAAAAGGTATTATCGAAGAAAGCTCTTTGGAGAGAGAAAAACTACTTATGGAAGAGGTAGGAGCTGATAAATATGATAGGTCAGTTGTTAAACCTGCAGAAGATTACGCTGAAAAGAAAAGGGAATGCGATAAGTACTTCGAAAATGTAATAGTTACTGCGTTGGAATTACCAAACGGAGAAATAATTACAGGAAGAAGTTCTCGTAGAATGGTAGCAGGGGCGGCTGCTATATTAAATGCCATTAAAGTGCTTGCGGGAATAGGTGATGAAATACCACTAGTATCTCCGCAAATACTACAAAGAGTTCAAACCTTAAAAATAGAAACATTTCAAAGTCAAAAGACAAGTCTAAACTGTGAAGAAGTTATTATGTCTTTGGCAATGTCAACGACTACAAATCCTATGGCCGAGTTGGCCATAAGCAAACTTGATGAATTAAGAGGTTGTAGAGCACATTGCACAGCGATTTTAAGTAATAGAGACGAACAAACCTTTAAAGCGTTAGGGATTGATGTTACAAGTAATCCAGAGTATTTGACAAACAATTTATACTCCAGATAAATGATGGGGGAACGAGTGACTAGTAAATTCGAAGAGAAAATAAAAAAACGAAACATTAAGAGACTTAGAAAAAAAAGAAGACATGAAAAGTTAAGTAGTGCTAAAAGAAATTTGGAAAGAAAAGACACCTTTAAATATGTGCTTTTGGCAGAAGGTCTTATAATAGGCATTTGTACTGGATTTTTAATAGCCTTATTTAGAGTTACCCTAGAAAAAGGTGACAACCTCAGAGAATTATTTATACAATATGCTTCCAATGGGGGCCTTAGAATGGTCTTGTTTTTCCTTTCCCTCGTAATAATCACTATAATATTAACGCACATAGTAAAAAAAGAACCATTTAGCACAGGTTCCGGAATTCCTCAAGTTGAAGGAGAATTAAAAGGACAGATTGAAACAAAATGGTACAGCATAATAATTTCAAAATTTGTTGGAGGCGCACTTTCAATAGGTGGAGGTTTAGCTCTAGGTAGAGAAGGTCCTAGTATACAGCTTGGCGCAATGGTAGGCAAAGGCTTTGCTAGAACTACAGGAAAATTATTAACTGAAGAAAGAATGCTTATGTCATGTGGAGCAGGGGCAGGTCTTGCAGCTGCTTTTGGAGCACCTTTAGCAGGGGTAATATTTAGTTTAGAGGAGCTCCACAAAAATTTTTCTACAGAAGTCTTATTAACCACTATGGCTGCTACAGTTAGTTCGGATTTTATAGTTAGAAATTTGCTTGGATTGGAGCCAATATTTGATTTTAATATAATAGAGTTTTTGCCATTATCCCAATATTGGATGGTAATTGTCCTAGGTGTAATTTTAGGGGCCTTTGGTGTCTTATATAATAACACGATTAACTACATGCAAAATGCATTAGACAAGATACCATTTAGATTTGGGAAGATTGGTATTGCTTTTGTTTGTGTAGGAATTTTGGCATTCACTTATCCAATAATTTTAGGTAGTGGACATGGTCTTGTAGGCGAAGTAGCAAAAGGAGAGATGACGCTTATATTCATAGTGATACTATTATTAGGCAAATTTCTTTTCTCAACTCTTAGCTTTAGTTCAGGAGTTCCAGGAGGAATATTCTTACCGCTTCTTGTATTAGGGGCATTGGCAGGTGGAACTTTTGGCAAAGTAATGTCACTAACAGTTGGGATAGATACCTCCCTTATAGTTTCATTTGTAATATTAGGGATGACTGGATACTTTGCGGCCATAGTTAGGGCACCAATAACTGGAGTTATATTAATAACTGAAATGACTGGAGATTTTAGAAGTTTGCTAGCGTTATCCATAGTAGCATTGGTAGCGTATACCGTAGCTGATTTGCTAGGTGGAGTTCCTGTTTATGAACAACTGTTACATAAACTATTAAAGGATTCAGCAACTGACAAAGTGGATAATCCTGTTAAAAAAAGAAAAGTAATCTTTGAAACTGAAATATATTACGGATCTTTTATGGATGGTGAAAAAGTAGTATCCCTTGATTTGCCTAAAGGTAGTTTAATTGTATCTGTAGAAAGAGATGGGAAAGAGTTGGTTCCTTACGGCCAGACTATATTATACGGAGGAGATAAGCTTTCGATTTTATGTAACAATAATGATATAATAGATGCAGAGGAAGTTCTTTTAGAAAATTGTAAAACGATTTATCCGGAGGATTGATTATGAAGAAGAAAAATATTTTAGACTATTTGAAAAGTAATAATAGTATTTTCAATGATGAACCATTTAATAACATAGATAGTTTGATATTGTGTCAGTTTTTTTATGGAAAGATTGAAAAACAAATTAATGAATCTGATAAAAAAAATTGGAAAGTTAAAGATTTATATAGGGCTGAATATTTTGACAAAATGTTCATTGACGATATATCTGATGAAGAAAATAAAGAAGTTATGACTTTAATGGCAGCGAATCCTAGATTTAGAGAAATCAATATAAAAAATTTGGTTGTTGAATTTAATGAAAAAAGAGAGATGCAGTTTGCTGCTGTTACATATGAAATTGATAATAATACAGACTATATATGTTTTAGAGGCACAGATGGAACTATGTTGGGTTGGAAGGAAGATTTTAATATGGCATTTATGACAGAGACACCTTCACAAAAAAATGCAGTGCACTATATTAAAAAATTTTATGAGAACATAGATAATAAAAAGTTATATATTGGAGGCCATTCGAAAGGTGGGAATTTAGCCGTATATGGGGCAAGCTTATGCGGTAACCAAATACAAGGAAATATTTTGAAAGTATTTTCCCACGATGGTCCTGGATTTAGAGATGAATTCTTTTTAGAAAAAGGATATGAGGAAATTAAAGATAGAATTTTTAAGATGGTTCCCCAAACCTCTGCAGTGGGCATGTTATTAGAAAACCAGGTAGACTATAAAGTTGTGAAAAGTTCTGCTTTTAGCATATTACAGCAACATTCTGCATTTACATGGATGATTAATGAATATGATTTTGAATATTTAAAAGAACGTAGTGGTGAAGGTATATATATTGATAATACTATGCATCAGTGGCTAATGTCTGCAACTCTTAGAGAAAGAGAAATATTTGTTGACACTTTATTTAATATTTTTAACAACAATGGAATAGATACCATTAGAGACGCTAATGCTATAAAGGCAAGAGATATTGCTGAAATAATCGGTAGCCTAGATGAGTTGGATGAGGAATCCAAAAAAGTTTTTTTTAGCATGATTAAATCTTTAATAGTTATAGCTATAATAGGCAGAAAAGAAAGTGCATTAAAAAGAATGGAAATTGGCAAGAAGCCGTTGGAAAAAATGTTAGATGATTTAAACAGTAATTTATTTAAAAAGTAGGTGGAGTGTGAAATGGAAAATATTGAAATAGGATACAGAAATATAGCTGATGCAATTAATAATCAAATGATTACTAAGTCCGACGAAGCCTTGGATGAAATTTTTAATAAAGACTCAAAAGAAGCTAGTTGGATTCAACCTACGATGAAAAGCAAAGATGAACTTATTAATGCCGTAAAATTGGCTTCTGATAAAATCAATGAAAATGAAGAAAAGTTAATAATTATTGCAGACGGAGATTTAAAGAGACTGCTAGAGTTTCTATATATATCCTCTGATTCAGAAAAAGATATATATTTCCTAGGGGACTCTCTATCCACCTTAGATTATGCAGAAGCAATAAAAGCCATGGATAAAAACGATTTTTCTATAATCGCAATATCAGATGGAAACGAATCCACAGAAATGATTTGTGCCTTTACATTGGCTAGAAAAGCATTATTTAAAAAATATAGTTTAGATAAAGCACAAGAAAAGGTATATGTAATTGCACCAAATGGTAGTAGTTATTTTATGAAAGAAGCTGCAGAAAATAAATATGTTAGATTGCACTACAATGAAAGTGTTTTATCTCCAGGGTGGTTAATGACTCCAGCAGCCTTATTACCAGCAGATATAATGGGAATAGAGACAGAAGACTTAATAGGTGGTTATGAGGATATGGTAACCTCTTTAATATGGGATAAAGATGGAAGAAATTTATCTAATGTATTATGTGAATATGATATAAAATGCACTTATTCTGAGATTGAATTCAAACCATTTGTGGAATATCTAGAGCAAAGGATAGAGAAGAGAACAGTAATAAAGGAAAATAAAATGAGTGCCATTGTTGACCTAAGCGTTGAAGAAACTAATAGGGATATAATAATACCTACTTTTCCGGGTTGTAACCCTGAGGGGTCAATGAAATTAATGGCAGAAGATTATCGAAAAGTTAAGCTAAATGAATATGGAGAAAAGGGGTTTCCTATAATAGAAATTAGATTGAATGAGTTTAATGCAAAGTCATTAGGTTCTCTTATTTACTATATCGAAATATCTATAGCTATATTAAATAGGTTAAAAAAATAGGCTACTGTGGCTCAATGGTAGAGCACTTCACTCGTAATGAAGGGGTTGGGGGTTCGATTCCCCCCAGTAGCTCCACTTGTAAGACCGTTGATTTCAACGCTTTAAGACCTTTTCGGAGGTCTCTTTTTTTATGTCCATATGGCACTATTAGGCACGATTTGGCACTGTGTTGGGGGTACTTTGGGGGGTACTTTTTGACATATTTATTTGATTTGCAGCAATTTTTAGTGATTCTATGTCGGTATGAGTGTAAATGTTTGCAGTCATAGATATACTACTGTGGCCCATCATGTATTGAGCGGTTCTAATATCTACACTTTTCTTTGCCAAGTTTGTACAAAAGGTATGCCTCAAGCAATAGGTGGTCAGATCATCAGATAATGGATATGGTGGCAACAATTGATTACTATATATACGGCAGCCCATTTCAATATTCATTAACCTAGTAAGTGAAGCCCAAGCATGCTTTTTGTTTTGAGTAGTTAATTCCCTTCCGCTTTGTGAAGGACAAATTAATTTAAATGGTTCTAACTTAACTGGTAGCATTTCTTTTAATTCATTTGGCAGAGGTACATATCTATCTGCTGCAGAACTTTTAGTTCCTCTAATATGTAGACATAATAAATCATCCTTATACACTATATCTCTACCTTGAACCTTTGAAGCTTCTCCTGGACGACATCCAGTGAAGTATATTAAAGCAAAGTATAGACCGTACTGATGTTTAGGAATCACTTGCAAGAGTATAGCTTCCTCGTGAGGAGTGAGAGATCTTCTTTGTATCTTATATCCTTTAGGTTTTGTTATGCTTTTGGCAGGGTTTTCATATATCAGTTTATTATCTACAGCCTTACTAAAGATAAAGTTCATCATTTGATAGGTTTGATTAATAACATATTGGCTTTTTTCCGCTTGATTGTTGATCACTTTTTGGCAAGCTATAGGGCGAACATCTTTTAATTTCATTGAGCCAATAGAATCTAATACGTAAAGTCTCATACATCTAATATAATGGCCTAATGGATATCCTGAAAGCATAACTTTATATACATTAATGCACTCTTTGGCCCAAGAAGACACAGTTCTTTTGCTTGGATTAATCAATTTATTTCTTTCTAATGCCTGTTTTTTAATAGCTTCTTTTGCAGCAGCTTCTGCTTTGGTATTAGCACGTATGTAATATCGCTTTCCATCATATGTAAATGTTTTGATTACTTTGTACTTCTTCATATCATTAACCTTCTTCTAACTGTACTTCGACTTCTAATGGGACCTATGAGTTTTTTCATTTGCTTTGTTTTCTTTTTCAGTCATCTGTGCTGCGCGTTCTCTGGCCCATGCTATAGTATCATTTGTTGAAAGATCTAGTTTTTCACATAAAACATCAAGAGAACCTAGCTGTTCAGCAGGCTTTGTTGTACGTTTACCGTTAATAGTAACGTCTTTAACAATGTACAAATAAGAATCATTCTTCTTCTTAGCTATAGATATTCTCATTTAAACACTCAAATCTTTACTTTATACCACTTCGCAGCTGTTCGCGTAGGTGTATTTGAAAAAAGTAAAAAGAAATTAGTTATACTAATGGCGTTAGAGGGTTTTTTATTTATAAAGTGTCCAACTCCCGGGTAACAAATTGTCGCTTAATTGTAATAAACAGCCGATTTTGTTGTATAAATGTATGATATAATTATACATGTAAATTGGTTGACTTATAGAGTGGGATTTAAAAGGAGGAAATGAAAAATGAAAAAAAGAATTTTAACATTCACAATGGCGTTGATTTTGTGTATGACTAGTGTGTTGACTGTTTCTGCTACAGAGTCATTGGGTATTAATTATAGCAAGAGTAACTTGGAAATGGCTTTGAATGAAACACAGCAAATAGAAAGTGAAATTATAATATCACCTAAGATGATGAGTACTTCTAAAACACCACCGATTGGAACCAAATCGGATTATACAGTATATCAGGGGTTAATTTATCGCAATCTTAAAACAGAAAATTTAATAAGACAAATGACTTCTACAGCGGTCGGCTTGGCATGTGTGCCCATTACGGGTGGACTCTATTTCGGTACTTTAGGAGTTTCAGCGGTGAATGCAGCTGTAGAACTTGGCAACAATAGTAAAACTATGTATTGCAAACAATACACATACGGATATAAAAGTGTTCCGGGATTATATCATATGATTAAACAGAAGTGGTATTTAAATTCTAATTATACCGGTTATGTATGTACTACATATTATTACAGTTATTACAATTAGGATACTGTAGAAAGGGGGATTTGATGAATATATTTGTAACAAGCTTTGCATTTGTTATATCCGGTATATGCATAGGAGAGCATTTATGTAATCTCATTTATAACAAAATTAAAAAAGAAAAAACAATAAAATTCATAATAATAAGTTTTATTGTTTTTTCAATCTTAATGTGTGTTTATATAATAATATTCCATCCAGAGACTCATTACTATTATTTCTTTTGGGGAGTTGCTGCAATGCCGATAAAATACATGAAGGTGCGTAAATTAAAAGAAAATAAGACAACGCATAGGGATGCTTTGAAATAATAATACATAAGATATAATACGGGTTGATATTTTTAAATTACGGGCAGCTTCGGGGTGGATTTTCTTCATAGTTGTTGCATCACCTGTTGCACCCGTCCGTGCAACCCTTGAAATATCAACAAACAATAATTCACTCATAAAGAAGGTGTTGGGAGGTTCGATCCCCCCCAGTAGCTCCACTTGTAAAACCGTTGATTTCAACGGTTTCAGACCTTTTCGGAGGTCTCTTTTTTTATGTCTAAATGGCACTATTAGGCACGATTTAGTACCGTGTTGGGGGTACTTTTTGACATATTTATTTGATTTGCAGCAATTTTTAGCGATTCTATGTCTGTATGAGTGTAAATGTTTGCAGTCATAGAAATACTGCTGTGGCCCATCATGTATTTAGCTGTTCTAATATCTGCACCTTTCTTTGCCAAGTTCGTACAGAAGGGATGTCTCAAACAATAAGATTTTTAACCGATGCAAAGATTGTATTGAAAAGGAAACAAATCTAGTGTAATATAAATATATGTTAATTTAATTAGAAAGGTATATATTATGTATAAAATTAAAAATTTATTGTTTGTACTGTTGTTAAGTGTTTTTTTTATGACCTCAATTGCATATTCGAGCGATGCTACAGCTGGAATAAGTGTTGTTAATAACACATATAAATGTAATGACACCAATCATCTTTGTGTAGTGCAAGGAGACAGTACACCAGTTGCACTTTTTACTG
>DATFJV010000105.1:0-4252 GCA_035268985.1 Anaerovoracaceae bacterium
TATTTGTTGGTAAAACCTTCGGATGTTGCTGTATATGTGGAAAAAGGCGCAGCAGATATAGGAGTAGTGGGTAGCGACGTGTTAAAAGAAGGTGATAACGATGTTTTTGAGCTATTAGACTTAAACATGGGCAAATGCAAAATGTGCATTGCTGCAAAAAATGGATACGAAGAGAATATGAGCCTACCATTGAGGGTTGCAACTAAGTATCCGAATACAGCGTATAAATATTTTAATTCCATAAGCAGACGAATAGAAATCATTAAATTAAATGGTAGCATTGAACTTGCTCCAATATTAGGGCTTTCTGATGTAATATTAGACATTGTAGAAACTGGTAGTACTTTAAAGGGAAACGATTTGTCGGTTATAAAGGACATCGATAAAATTAGTGCTAGATTAATATCTAATAAAAGTTCTTATCAATTTAAAAAAGATAATGTGGATAGAATAGTAAATAAAATTAACGAGATTGTATTGGGGGAATAAAATGAGTAAGTTTTTTAATTATAAATTGAGTGAATTAAAGCCTTATACTCCAGGGGAGCAACCAAATCGGTTTGAAAATTGGGTTAAACTAAATACTAACGAAAGTCCTTTTCCTCCATCTCTATGTGTTAATAAAGTACTAAATGACTATTATCACAGTAATCTAAGGTTATATCCAAATCCAAATTGTGATAGTCTATTAATAAATTTGGCAAAGGAATATAAAGTAAACAAAGAGCAAATCATAGTTGCAAATGGATCGGATGAATTACTAGCATTTTCCTTCATGGGATTTTGCGAAAAAGGGGCAATTTTCCCCGATTTAACTTACGGTTTCTACAAGGTTTTTAGCGGACTTTTTAATGTTAAATATAAGGAAGTGGCTCTTACAGAAGAATTAAAAATTGATATTGATAGTTACAAAAACTTAAAAGAAACATTAGTGATTGCAAATCCAAATGCGCCAACAGGTATAGAACTTACTAGAGATGAAATGATTAAGCTATTAGAGCAAGATGCTAATAGATTAGTAATAGTAGATGAAGCATATGTTGATTTTGGAGGAACTTCTTCCGTTGATATGATAAATGAATACGATAACTTATTAGTAATCGGCACTTTTTCTAAGTCTAGAAACCTAGCAGGAGCTAGGATAGGATTTGCAATTTCAAATAATGAAGTTATAAATGACCTATATAAGATAAAATACAGCTTTAATCCATACAATGTCAACAGCTTAAGTGCGTTAATGGGGGAAGCGGCCTTAAGGGATCAAAGATATTTTGAAAGTTGCATAGATAGAATAAAGGCAAACAGAAAATTTTTAACGGAAGAATTAAATTCAATGGGATTTGAGGTTTTAAATAGCAAAGCAAATTTTGTACTAGTTAAATGTAAAGGTATCAAAGCAAATATATATTATGAAAAACTAAAAGAAAGAGGCATATTGATTAGATATTTTGATATTGATAGGATAAAAGACTATGTGAGAATAACCATTGGCAGTAAAAAGGAACTTGAGTTGTTAGTCAAAACTACAAAGGAGATAATATGAGGAAATCAGAGATAATTAGAAAAACAAATGAAACTGATATTAGAATATATTTAAATATTGATGGAATTGGAGAAAGTAATATAAATACAGGTTCTGGTTTTTTAAATCATATGCTTGAACTTTTTGCCAAACATGGAAGATTTGATTTAAATGTATATTGTAATGGAGATAAAGAAGTTGATTATCACCATAGCGTAGAAGATATAGCTATAGTTTTAGGACAGGCTTTTAAGGAAGCGGTAACTGAAAAGAGAGGTATTTCCCGATATTCAGATATATTATTACCTATGGATGAAGCATTGGTATCAATTGCAGTAGATTTTTCTGGAAGGTCATATCTTGTATTTAATGCTGAAATGCCAACAGAAAAAGTAGGAGACTTTGATACAGAGTTAATTAGAGAGTTCTTTACAGCATTTACCAGAGAATGTGGTTTAAATCTACATATTAATCTTATGTATGGCAGTAATACACATCACATTATAGAGGGGATTTTCAAAGGTACGGCAAGGTGTTTAAGGGGTTCATTAAATATAATTGATGAATTGAAGGATGAAATCCCATCAACGAAAGGAGTATTATGATAGGAATAATTGATTATGGTGTTGGTAATCTTTTTAGCTTAAAATCTTCCTTAGAGTATGTTGGTTTGAAATCCATTGTTTCCAATAATAAAGATGAACTTATTAAAGCGGATAGAATAATACTTCCTGGAGTAGGGGCCTTTAGAGATGCTTTCGATAAACTTAATAAAGCCAATATGATAAAATTTTTAAATGAAATCAAGGATGAAAACATGCCTTTAATGGGTATATGCCTTGGAATGCAATTACTTTTTGAAAGGAGTTATGAATATGGGACACATGGAGGCCTAGGTTATTTAAAGGGTGAAGTAATCGATATGAAAAAAGATATTGATTCTGATTTAAAAATACCTCATATGGGATGGAATAAATTATCCTTAGTTAAAAGCAACCCTTTACTGAAATATACAAGTGATGGAGAATTTGTATATTTTGTTCATTCATATATGGCTGATAATTGTGAAGATTCTTTAGTTGCTTATTCTGAATATGGATGCAAGGTGCCTGCAATGGTTTCAAAAAACAATATATATGGATGTCAATTTCACCCTGAAAAAAGTGGAGAAACAGGATTAAATATACTAAAGGCATTTAATGAGGTTTAAAGGGGGTAAAACATGAAAATATTTCCTGCGATAGATATTATTAACAAAAAAGCGGTTAGGTTAACTCAAGGTGATTACGAAAAAATGACTGTTTTTAATGATAATCCAGTAGAAGTAGCCAAAAAATTTGAAGAAAAAGGTGCAAAATATCTTCATATAGTTGATTTAGATGGAGCTAAAAATGGAACCTTAGATAACTTTAACGTAGTTAAAGAAATAGTAGATGAAACAAACTTGTTTGTTGAAATAGGCGGAGGCATTAGAGACCTAGATAGAATAGATAAATATATTGAGCTAGGTGTTGATAGGGTTATTCTAGGGACAGCTGCCGTTAATGATTATGAATTTTTAAAAACTGCTGTAAAGGAATATGGAGAAAAGATAGCATTGGGAATTGATGCTAAAGATGGTTTTGTTGCTGTGGAAGGATGGAAGAAAAAAACAGATATAGATAGTTTTGATTTTTGTATAAAAGCTAGAGACATTGGAGTTAAAAACATAATATATACTGATATTGCAAAAGACGGTGCAATGCAGGGGACGAATATTGATGCTTTTAAAAGATTAATGAAAATAGAAGGTTTAAATATAATTGCATCAGGTGGTGTATCTTCGTACGAAGATATAAAAAAATTAAGAGAATTAAAGCTAGATGGAGCTATAATAGGAAAAGCTATCTACCTTGGAGCTATAGAACTAAAGGAGGTAGTAAATGATAACTAAAAGAATAATACCTTGCCTTGATGTTCGTGATGGAAGGGTCGTAAAGGGAACTAATTTTAAAGGAATTAAAGATGTGGAAGATCCTGTAACTTTAGCAAAAATATACAATGATTCCGGAGCAGATGAACTAGTTTTTTATGATATTACGGCCAGCTTAGAAAAAAGACCTTTATTTACTAATGTTCTAAAATCTGTGGCTAGAGAAATATTTATACCCCTTACGGTAGGCGGCAGCATAAATACTTTAGATGATTTTGATATGGTCTTAAATGCTGGGGCAGATAAAGTGAGCGTTAATTCAGGGGCAATAAAAAACCCTGATTTGATTAATAAAGCTGCTAAGAGGTATGGCAATCAATGCGTCGTATTATCGGCAGATGTAAAGAGAGTTAATGGTGAATTTCATGTATTTGCTAAAGGTGGCAGAGAGGATACAGGGGTTGATGCCCTAAAATGGATAGCAGAAGGTGAACAAAGGGGAGCTGGTGAACTGGTTATCAATAGTATCGATACTGATGGTGTAAAAAACGGTTTTGATTTGGAAATGTTATATAAGGTTTCTTCTATAATCTCTATCCCAATAATTGCATCTGGGGGTGCTGGAAAAACTGAAGATTTTACGGAGTTATTTAAGTTGAATGGAATTGATGCAGGACTTGCCGCTAGCATTTTTCATTATGGAGAAGTGAGTATAAAAGATTTAAAGGAATATTTGAATGCAAATGGAATAAACGTTAGGAGAAAATAATGGTTATAGATATAAATGACATAAAATTTGATGAAAAGGGCTTAGTGCC
>DATFJV010000106.1:0-5864 GCA_035268985.1 Anaerovoracaceae bacterium
AAGATACCAGCTTCTAGGTATTTCCATTTGTAACCGTGAGCTATTGCTACGATTGAAGCAAATATTGCGGAAACGATTAGTGGAATATGTACTTCTAAATATCCACAAGCAAAAGCATCTCCAAACAATTGTCCTAAGATGTTTAATGCGTACATTAAGTTGATAATAGTTACTACAATAGTAATTATCGACCAACTCATAGGAATTTTCTTACCCATATAAGTCCTCCTTTAAATAATGTAATAAATAAATAATAATAAGTTTGCAAGCTTAAAAAACTTGACTACTTAATTATAAAAGATGATTGATGAAATGTCAACGGCTTGTAAGCAAATTGTGTGTATACTGTGAAAAATAAAATTAAGAATTCTTAATAAATCCCCGCTTTCCAACGGTTAATAAAAAACTTGTATTTAAAAAAATACAAGTTTTTTTGTTAAAATTTACATAATTAATTAGCAGCGGTTTATGATATAATATTTATAAATAGTTAGAAGAAAGGGAATGTTCATGACTTTTACACATTTGCACGTACATACGGAATATAGTCTCTTGGATGGAGCGGCTAGAATAGTTAAATTAGTAACCCAAGCAAAAGAACTGGGGATGCAGTCCTTAGCCATAACCGATCATGGCGTTATGTTTGGTGTTATAGATTTCTATAAGGAATGTCAAAAGCAAGGTATAAAACCAATTATAGGTTGTGAAGTATATACAGCGGCTAGAACTTTAGAAGATAAAAATTCCGATTATGATAGAAGAAATGGGCATTTAATATTACTAGCAAAGAATCAGGAAGGATATAAAAATCTTGTAAAAATAGTATCCACAGGATACACAAAGGGCTTTTATTTTAAACCAAGAATAGATAAGCATTTATTAAGAAATTATAATGAAGGTATAATTGCTTTATCTGGATGTTTGGCAGGCGAAATTCAATACCGCTTGTTAAATGAGGATTATGAAGGGGCAAAAAAAGAAGCGGAGGAGCTTTTAGATATATTTGGTAAGAATAATTTCTTTTTGGAAATTCAAGATCAAGGATTAGAGGAAGAAAGAAAGATTAACCCAAAGTTAAAAAAACTTTCGGAAGAACTAAATATACCTTTGGTTGCAACAAATGATGTACATTATGTAAAGCAAATGGATGCAGAGGCCCATGACGTATTATTAGCAATACAAACGGCAACAACAATAGATGATGAAAAGCGTATGAGATTTCCAAATGATCAATTTTATCTTAAAAGTGAAGATGAAATGAGGAAAATATTTTCAGGCTATCCTAATGCTTGTGATATTACTCAAGATATTGCAGATAGGTGCAATGTGGAATTTGAGTTTGGGGAATATCATTTACCAGAATATTTACCGCCGGAGGGTTATGAAAATAAAAAGTACCTTAGAGACCTTTGCTATAAAGGATTAAATGAAAGATACAAAGAAAATGATATTGAAAATAAAAAATTAAAGGATAGGCTGGAGTATGAACTAAATGTAATTGAGTCCATGGGATATGTGGAATATTTCTTGATTGTATGGGATTTTATTGATTATGCAAAGGGAAATGGAATTATGGTTGGCCCTGGTAGAGGTTCTGCTGCTGGAAGTTTGGTTGCATACTGTTTAA
The DNA here is from genome assembly GCA_035268985.1 of Anaerovoracaceae bacterium. Taxonomy (GTDB): domain Bacteria; phylum Bacillota; class Clostridia; order Peptostreptococcales; family Anaerovoracaceae; genus JAAYHV01. The sequence continues at coordinate 1,628 of DATFJV010000106.1, forward strand.
AAATAACTGATATTGACCCCATCAAATATAACTTAATATTTGAAAGATTCTTGAATCCAGAAAGAGTTAGTATGCCAGATATTGATATAGACTTTTGTATTCAAAGAAGGCAAGAAGTTATAGATTATGTGATCGACAAATATGGAGAAGAGAGAGTATCTCAAATAGTAACATTTGGGACGATGAAGGCGAAACAAGCAATTAGGGATGTGGGAAGAGCATTAAATGCCACATATGCTGAGGCAGATTCCATAGCAAAGGCTATACCAAATGAGCTCAAAATGACCATTACAAAGGCGTTGGAGGTTAACCCTGAATTAAAGGATAGGTATGATAACGATTTTAACGTTAAAAAAATTATTGACATGGCATTGGCTTTAGAAGGATTACCTAGACATGCGTCGACTCATGCAGCAGGTATAGTAATAAGTAGTGTCCCAATAGATGAGTATGTCCCATTGTATTCTTCCGATAAGGGAATTTCCACTCAGTTCAACATGACTACTGTTGAAGAGTTAGGACTACTTAAAATGGATTTTTTGGGACTAAGGAATCTTACTGTAATAAGGGATGCCTTATCCCTTATAAAGGAAAAATACAATGTGGATATAGATTTTTCAAATATGGATTATGATGATTCTAACGTATATAATATGATAGCAGAGGGCAATACTTTAGGGGTTTTTCAATTGGAGAGCGAAGGAATGACCCAATTTATGAAAAATTTAAAGCCAACTTGTTTTGAAGATATAGTAGCGGGTATATCTTTGTATAGGCCAGGTCCTATGGACTCTATTCCTAGATATATTGAGAATAAAAAGAATAAAAATAGAATAAAATACGCAGATAAATCTTTAGAATCTATATTAGATGTCACATATGGATGTTTAGTATATCAAGAACAAGTTATGCAAATTGTTAGGGAGCTTGGAGGATATTCCTTCGGTAGATCTGATTTGGTTAGAAGAGCCATGAGTAAGAAAAAAATGGATGTAATGCTAAAGGAAAAGGAATATTTTATAAATGGTAAAAAAGATGAGCTTGGCAACGAAGAAATTAAAGGATGTGTAGCTAATGGTGTGCCTAAAAAAGCAGCTGAAGAAATATTCGAAGATATGGTTAGTTTTGCGGAGTATGCATTTAATAAGTCACATGCCGCAGCTTATGCTGTAATCGCATATGAGACTGCCTATTTAAAACATTATTATCCTGTGGAATTTATGGCAGCATTAATAACAAGTGTTATGGGTGAACCTAAACAAATGCCAAAGTATATTAGAAATTGTATCGATATGGGAATAGAAGTATTACCTCCATCTGCTAGCAATAGTTACAAAATGTTTTCTGTGGAAGATGGTAAAATAAGATTTGGTTTAATGGGCGTTAAAAATGTTGGAAAAGGTATAGCAGAAGCAATAATTGAGGCGAGGGAAAAAAGTGGTTTACCTAAAGACATAAACCAATTCGTCGATAATATCAAAGTAAGTGAACTAAACAAAAAAGCCATTGAAAGTCTTATAAAAGCAGGAGCATTAGATTGTATTAACGACAATAGAGCAGCCCATTATGCAGTTTTTGAAAGTGCAGTTGAATCTGCTCAACAAAGAGCTAAAAAGAATATTAGTGGCCAAATATCGCTTTTTCAAATCAATTCGGATGTTATGGAAGAAGCCAGTATTAATACTAAATTACCAGATGTTAACAACTTTAGCAAAAATCAATTGCTACAAATGGAAAAAGAAATGTTAGGTGTATATTTATCTGGTCATCCTTTAGACCAGTTTAAAACATTAATAGAAAGCAATATTTCTCACAAATCCATAGATTTAGAAGAAGACAATAATTATAAAATGCATGACGGGATGAAAGTCATAATGGCAGGAAATATTACTAATGTAAGGAAGATGCTCACCAAGAAAAACACACAAATGGCATTTGTTAAAATGGAAGACTATTATGGTGAATTTGAATTAATAGTATTTCCTAAAATATATGAAAGGGTAAGAGAACTATTAAAGGAAGATAATATAGTAGGAATAGCAGGTGCACTTAGCGTTAAAGAAGATGAGGCACCCAAAATTATTGTAGATAAAATGACAGAAATAGCTGCTATAAGAAGTTTAGCGGGGCTAAAGGAAAAAAAGCCGCTAAAAATAAGAATCGATAAGGATAAATTTGGTAGTGATTTAGAGTCATGTATGAGAAAAATATACAATATAATAAGTAGATTTCCTGGAGATAAAAATGTATACATTTATTTACCGGAGGGGAAAATAATAAAAGCTGATAGTTGTTTATGTGTCAATGAAGATCCATTATTGGCTATGGAACTAAAAGAGTATTTAGGCGAGACTAACGTTAAGTATTAAAGGGAGGACGTTATGAGGAAAATAGGTGTACTAACAAGTGGTGGAGATTCCCCAGGAATGAATGCAGCCGTAAGAGCTGTTGTTAGATGTAGCATAAACGAGGGCTGTGAGGTATATGGAATATATAGAGGATTTGCTGGATTAATTGACGGTGAAATTGAAAAAATGGATAGAGTATCTGTTGCAGATATTTTGCAAAGAGGCGGAACTATTTTAAAAACTGCAAGAAGTGATAGGTTCTTAACTGAAGATGGACAAACTAGAGCTATTAATATGCTAAAAACCTTTGGTATAGACAGTTTAGTAATAATTGGAGGCGATGGTTCCTTAAGGGGCGGAGCTGAATTGACAAGACAAGGTGTTGCCGTAATGGGAATACCTGGAACAATAGATAATGATTTGGCCTATACTGATTATACGATAGGATTTGATACAGCAGTTAATACAGTATTAGATGCGATAACGAAGATTAGAGATACATCATCTGCCCATGAAAGGACTACTATAATAGAAGTTATGGGCAGAAACTGCGGTGATATAGCACTTTATTCTGGATTAGGTGGTGGTGCAGAATATGTACTAATACCAGAAGTTGAATCTGATTTTACCAACGTATGTAAAAAAGTAGTTCAAGGAGTTAACAGGGGGAAACAACACAGTATAATTATTAAAGCCGAAGGATATCACATGGAATCAGATGCTCTTGTAAAGGGCATCAGCGAAGTTACAGGAAGAGAAACTAAATTGGTAGTCCTTTCATACTTACAAAGGGGAGGTTCTCCCACACTAAGAGATAGACAAATCGCAACTTTATGCGGTGCAAAGGCTGTAGAATTGCTAATGGAAAATTCTAGTAGCAAAGCCATCGGTGTAGTTGGGGATAAAATAATGGAATTTGATTTAATTGGTGCATTGGAGCAAAAGCAAGAGATAGATATGGAAATGTATGAATTGGTAGATATCTTAAGTAGATAAGATAAGAAAAGGAGAATATTAAATAATGAAGACTTTAGTTGTTTATACATCGAAAAGGGGGAGTACTGAAAAGTACGCAAAATGGATAGGACAAGAGCTTAGTTGCGATGTCGTTCCTTTTAGTAAGGATTTTTTACCTAAGATGAAAGACTATGATAAAATTATATACGGAGGATGGGTTAGAGGCGGCGGTATAGTCGGTCTAGAAATAATAAAGAAGAATTTCAAACTTTTTGAAGAAAAGAAATTAATTGTATTTGCAGTTGGATTAAGTATAGATAATAAAGACAACTATATGCAGCTTAGGGATATTAATTTCAAGTCGCCCCTTAATCTTATACCACTGTATGTTTTACCAGGAGCTTTCATTCCTAATAAGGTAAAAGGCTCAGATAAAGTGATTATCAGCGTGTTAAAAAAGATTGTTGGAAGCAAGAAAAATAAAGGTGAAGAAAATTCTGAACAAGAAAAAATGGTTGAAAATCTTGAAAACGGAGTCGATTTAGTGGATAAAAAATACATAGATGAAATAGTTTTAGCTGCTCGGAATTTATAGGCTAGAATTAATAAGGAAGTTTAATATAACTAGAGTTGATATAATCGAGGGAATAATGGATAAGAGAATTATAGCGCCAGTAGTAGTAGCAATAATATTGGTATTGATACAAATAGGATATGCTTATTTAATCTTAGGAGGACGGTTTTTACCGTTTGCGTGGGAATTAATAATTGAAGCCGTTTTTTTAGGACTAATAGGCACAACTATATATGAGTTAATTCAAAGAATAAAGGAAATAAGGAGTGGTGAAGAAGATGATCTTAGTAAGTACTGATTATTTGTCTGGTAAAACTTTAGAAATGCTTAGCATTGTAAAAGGTAGTACGATACAATC
>DATFJV010000107.1:0-2453 GCA_035268985.1 Anaerovoracaceae bacterium
ACTGTTCGCTAAATTGTAGTATACTATTATACACAAGAGATCACCATCCTTATCGTTTTTGTTGTGCAACTATATGATAACATATTGGTTAGGTCTCTTGTATTTTATTATTTATTTTCCCGAATGTAATTGTACGCTATACCCATATGGACAAATATCTACCAAAGATTCCCATTTCACCTTTAGCATTAATTATCTTTTCTTCTTTCATTTAACGCACCCAAAACTCTCTCTTTATCTTCATTAATAACCTTACAACTAAAATCATTATCCCTATATTTGTTCAGTTTTTCAATATCTCCCTTAAAAACTAAACCACCTTCAAATCCATCAATTAGATACGAATATAGCAGTTTATTATTATTAATAAAGGTTTCACTTACTTTATATTGTACCCACTGTGCTGCTTTTGTTGAACTAATAATATCTGAACTTTTTAGTTTATTAAGGTGTCTAGATACATTAGATTGCGTCATATCTAATATGACCTCAATTTCACATACACAAAACTCGCCTTTCCTTAGTAAATTCAAAATCCTTAACCTATTAGTATCTCCTAAAACTTTAAACAGTTCCTGCATATCGCCCTCCCAATATTACTATAATCGATTACGCTCATATACTATCATGAATGGGCCCAATGTGCAAGCACTTTTTATATGCTATCTATTTATGCCATCTTATCCTAACTTTAGAAACGTTATTCAAGTTTTTCTTTAAATCAACCACAGGAAATGGTTTCCCATGGCCAGGATAAATAGTTATAGGTTTTAATGCTATCATCTTTCCCCATGATTTAATATATTCTTCTACACTTTCTATCCATATAGTTATTCTACTAACGCTAGGAATACCATTCATTGCCGCATCTCCACAAAACAAAGTCCCATTTTCCAACATTAAACCTATGGAATCACTTGTATGCCCAGGAAGGAATATTATTTTCCCCCCTAAGATTCCTTCCAAATCAAGGCTTTCTTCATCTGCTAATATGTATCTTTCCTTACAGTCTACAGGAGGAAATTCGTGCTTACCTTTACCCATAACTTCCATAAATTTACATGCCACTAACGAAAGTTTTCCCGAAGAGCCTCCATAAAAGGAATTCACTCCGCGGGACAATCTATATACGGCATCTTTATGTAGTATTACTTTGGCTTCAGTACGATTAAGTAATTCATCCAAAAATCCTGCATGATCATCATGGGCATGGGTTAACAATATATATTGTATTTCCTTGATGCCTATTCCATGTTTTTCTAACCTCTTTAAAAAACCATAAAAATGCTCAAAATACCCAGTATCAATTAACAGGTAACCTTTAGAAAGCTTCAACAAATAGCTGTTTGTTATTCTATTTCCTAAATTAATAATATTCATATCAATGCCTATTAATCATCTAACATAGAAGATGCTATTTCGTATTCCCTTTGACTTTCAGTAATTTCTTTTTCCTTAGGAATAAAGGTTTTATCAAATATATTAAGTTCATTTTTATCTACTTCATATACACTTGAAAATTCAGCTTTCCCTTGAATTCCCTTAAGAGCATTTTGGGAAAGCGGTAAAACTAATAAACCTTTATAGAATTTGCCGTCTTCCATGGATATACCATATTCTTTACCACCAGTAAAACCATAAGTTTCATAATGGTAAGGATAACCCAAAGTAAGAATTGCTAAATATCCCGCTTCTCTTGCCTTCTCTATTGAATGGGATATCAATGCTCTTCCTAAACCTTTTCTATGGTATTTAGGATTTATAAATACCGGCCCAAAGGTAATTGTATTATACACCTTTTTATCTTTCTTCTTAATTTTTGATTTTGTGAAAAATATTCCTCCCACAATCTCATTATTTAATTCTATAAGAAATGATAAATCTTTTATGTAATCCGGGTGATTCTTTATTTTGTGGATAACATAATGCTCATCACATCCTGGGAAATACAAATTCCAAAAAGCCTCTCTTGCTATTATTTCAAGCTTTCTATAATCTTTTGGTTCAATGTTTCTAATATTTACATTCATAGAACATTACCTCCGTTTTTAACCTGCCCTTGATCCATTGGGTACTGGTTTTTCTGGCTGCGCCAGAACAGGAACAATCCCATCTTCAAAACCTATATCAAACAGCATGCCTTCTGAAACTTCCTCAAACATCTTTCTAGGAGCAAGATTAACTATAAATAAAGCTTGCTCTCCTTCTATTTCTTTTGGATTTTCCCTTTCCTTTTTCATTCCTACTAGTATTGTCTTTTTACAGTCTCCAAAATTCACCGTTAGTTTAACCATCTTATCAGACTTTTCAATATCACTAACTTCAATTATAGTGCCCACTCTAACATCAAGCTTGTCAACATCATCAATAGTAATAACCGGCTTTATATTGGTTTCCATCTCAACCTCCTAAGTTAAAGCACCAAATCATATATATTCATCTCAGCATCCTTT
>DATFJV010000108.1:0-14651 GCA_035268985.1 Anaerovoracaceae bacterium
TGAAATTGAACCGCCGTGTACGGAACCGTACGCACGGTGTTGTGAGAAGTCGGGAAATTAACTAATTTCCTCTCCTAGTCGATTTATTTATACTAGTTTATAATATGCCTTGTGCTATCATAGCATCTGCAACTCTTTCAAAACCAGCAATATTTGCTCCAGCTATTAAGTCATAACCAAAACCATACTTTGCGGAAGCTTCTGCTGAGCTATTGTGAATATTGATCATAATTTGCTCCAATTGTGCATATACTTGTTCAGGCGTAAATACTGTTTTACCAGCGTTTTGTCCCATTTCGATACATGAACATGCAACTCCTCCTGCATTTGCTGCTTTAGAAGGTCCAATTATAACTCCATTCTTTTTTAGATAACTAAGAGCATCATTGGATGTAGGCATGTTAGCTCCTTCACAAAGATATTTGCATTCGTTAGCTACCATTTTTTCAGCATCTTCCATAAGAATTTCGTTTTGAGTAGCGCAAGGTATATAAATATCAGCCTTAACGCCCCATGGTTTTTCATTTGCTACAAATTGAGCTGTAGGATATTCATCTACAAATGGTGAACAAATATTTTTGCCAGAAGCTCTAAGCTTTAACATAGTTTTAGCTTTTTTAGTAGTTATGCCTCTTTCATCATAAATATATCCATCTGGCCCGGATATTGTAACAACCTTAGCTCCCAATTCATTTAATTTAAGCACGGTACCCCAAGCTACATTACCAAAACCTGAAACAGCTACAGTTTTATTTTTTAAAGTTTCACCATGTCTTTTTAGCATTTCTCTTAAGAAGAAAACTATGCCGAATCCAGTTGCTTCAGTTCTACCGTTAAGGCCACCATAACATAAGCCTTTTCCAGTAATAACTCCTTCATATCTGTCAGTTAATTTTTTGTATTGGCCAAACATATAACCTATTTCTCTAGCGCCAACGCCTAGGTCACCTGCAGGAACATCTGTTTCAGGCCCAATATGCCTAAATAATTCAGACATAAATGCTTGGCAGAATCTCATTATTTCTCCATCCGATTTCCCATTTGGGTCAAAATCAGAACCACCTTTACCCCCGCCTAGAGGAAGGCCAGTCAAACTGTTTTTAAATACTTGTTCAAATCCTAGAAATTTAACTACTCCAGAATATACAGATGGTGCAAATCTTAAACCGCCTTTGTAAGGTCCTATCGCGCTGCTGAATTGATATCTAAAGCCACGATTTACTTGAACATTTCCTTCATCATCTATCCAAGTTACCTTGAAAGTGATTCCTCTTTCTGGTTCAATAAGTCTTTCAACTATTCCATTTTCAACATATTTAGGATTAGCCTCTAAAACAGGCTCTAATGAAGTTAATACTTCTTCGACGGTCTGTATAAATTCAGGCTCTCCTGGATTTCTTTTTTTAGCAATATCAATGTATTGTTGAGTTATATTTGCCATTTCCTACTCCTTTATAATTAATTATGCGTTATATCGCTAACAATATAACACTAAAAAACAAGGTAGTCAATAGTTTTGTATACAAAATTCAATTGTATTTTATTTCATACAATAACCCCTTGAAAAACTTGAATTTCAAGGGTTAGAGTTTATTAAGAAAAAGAAAAACATAAAAAGCAAGAGTGTAATTGCACCTCTAATATGGTACAATTAAAATAAACATTTTAAGCCTTGGAGGAACAATGAATTATAGTTATTTAAATGACAATCAAGTCAAAGCAGTTAAACAAATAGAAGGACCGTTATTAATACTTGCTGGAGCAGGGAGTGGAAAAACTAGTACAATGACAAGTAGGATAGCATATATGTTGGAGTGCGGTATTAAACCATATAGTATATTAGCGGTTACTTTTACAAATAAAGCGGCTAACGAAATGAAAAACAGAGTTTTTGATTTAACCGGTGAAAATAATGGTTTATGGATAATGACGTTTCATTCTATGTGCTTGAGGATTTTAAGATATAATAGCGATGTAATAGGCTATAAACCGGGCTTTGTTGTGTATGATGAAAGTGACAAAAAAACAGCATTGAGGAGCATTATTAAAGAAAATGATTTGGATGATAAAATATATACGGTGGCGTATTTAAATAAGATAATAAGTGGATGTAAGGAAAAAGCCATGTCACCAGAAGAATATCTTAAAGAAAATGATGGTTATGATATTCGAAGTAAGAAAGTTTACTCGGCATATAAAAGTTATGCTACATTGCTTAGGAAAAACAATGCAATGGATTTTGACGACCTTTTGTTGAACTGTGTTAAACTTTTTGAAAAAGAAGATCAAGTACTATCATATTATCAAAATAAATTTAAATATATTATGGTGGATGAATACCAAGATACAAACTTTTTGCAATATAAAATAATACAGTATTTATCGAAAACTTACAGAAATTTGTGTGTTGTTGGAGATGATGACCAGTGTATTTACGAATGGAGAGGGGCAGACATAAGGAATATTCTCAATTTTGAAAAGGATTTTCCTGAAGCAACAATTATTAAATTGGAACAAAATTATAGGTCAGATAATAATATTTTGAATTTAGCAAATTCAGTTATAAAAAATAACGTGGGCCGTAAGAGAAAAACTTTATGGTCTCAAAAAAACGTTGGAGATAAAATTACATATGCAAGATTGGATAATGAAAAAGCAGAGGCAAGATATATTGCAAGCGAAATATGCAGTTTAAAAGAGAAGGGTTATGAATATAAAGAGATAGCCATTTTATATAGAAAAAATGTTTTATCTAGAACTTTAGAAGAATGCTTCCCCAACTATAATATTCCTTATAGAGTGTTGTCTGGAAAAAGATATTATGATAAAAAAGAAATAAGAGATATGTTAGCATACATGAGATTAATAGAAAATCCTGAAGATGATTTTGCTTTTATAAGGGTGGTTAATGAACCCAAAAGGGGAATAGGGAAAACTACCATAGATAAAATAAGTGAAATTGCAAAAGATAATGGTGTGGGATGCTTTGAAACATTAAAAAGTGAAGAAGTTCTAAGCAAACTAACAAAAAAATCTAAACCTTTAGCTATTAAATTCATAAACACTATAGAAACTTGTCGGTCCCAAATGGAAGAAACCACATTGGAAGATTTATATGATGCGCTTCTTATTGAAACGGATTACCTAAAAACTCTGGAAATGCAAAACACAATTGAAGCGGACTCAAAAATTGAAAATATTATGGAATTTAAATCCGTAATAGCTGGATTTCAAGGTAAGAGTGATGAGTTTCTCGTTGAAGAAGAAATGATGGAAAACGGGATTGAATCCCCAAAAAGAACTGAGTTGGGGCTGTTTTTAGAGAACATTACATTAACTGCTGAAATAGATAACCATGATGAAAAAGAAGATGCCGTTGTTCTTATGACTATGCATAGTGCAAAAGGATTAGAATTTCCGGCCGTATTTATGCCAGGTATGGAAAATGGTGTTTTCCCAGGGAATAATTCATTTGAGAAAGATAAATTGGAAGAGGAACGCAGACTTTGCTATGTTGGAATAACTAGAGCAAAGAAAAAGCTCTATTTGACAAGTGCAGCAGAGAGAATGCTTTATGGAAAACGTGATTACATGAGGGAATCATTGTTTTTAGAGGAAATGGATAGAAGTTTGATGAATGGTGACAGATTAGACAAAGAGGGTCATAAGAAATATCTAAAACCTGACGATGGTTATTATGGTACTAGTCCACAAAAGCCTTTTGATTCTTTGAAATATGCTAAAAATGGCGTAAAGAATAAAAAGTTTGATAATGATAATATAATTTGTGGTGATATAGTAAAACATCAAAAATTTGGGAAAGGAATAGTTTTAGAAGTTGATGCTAAAACTATAACTATTCTGTTTGATGACTATGGAAAAAAGAAAATTGGAAAAGGGTTTGTTAAACTAGAAAAAATAGGAGAATAAAATGTTGGAGCCTAGTAAAAGAATCGTTGATTTGATAAAAAAATTAAATAAAGCTTCTGAGGCTTATTATGTAAAGGGCGAAGAAGTAATTAGTAATTTGGAATATGACAAACTTTATGATGAATTAGTTTCTTTGGAAATGCAAACAGGGATAATTATGGGTAACAGCCCAACTCAAAAGGTAGGGTTTGAAGTTGCAGGCAATTTACCTAAGGAAAAACATGGTAAAAAAATGTTAAGTTTGGGCAAGACTAAAGAAAAAGAAGAATTAGTAAAATGGCTTGGAGATATGGAAGGACTGTTGTCATGGAAGCTAGACGGTCTTACTGTTGTAATTACATATGATGATGGCAAACTCAATAAAGCAGTAACAAGAGGGAATGGTGAAATTGGGGAAGTCATAACCGCTAATGCAAGGATGTTTAAAAATTTACCTATTAATATTCCATATAAAGGGAGATTAATCATTCGAGGAGAAGCGGTTATAAGCTATGAGGATTTTAAAAAAATAAATAATGAAATAATTGAGGTGGAAGGCAAATATAAAAATCCTAGAAACTTATGCAGCGGAAGTGTTAGACAATTAAACAGTGAAATCACATCTAAGAGAAATGTTAATTTTTATGCATTTTCAATAAGCGAAACTAAGGAAGATTTTAACAATAGCAGAGAAAATTGCTTAAAATGGTTGGAAAAACTTGGTATTGAAGTTGTCCCATACAAAAAAGTTAATAAGTTGAATTTAATAGATGCAATTGAGGAATATTCTAGGGGAATAAAATATTTCATAAATCCTTCAGATGGATTGGTTTTAACGTTTGATGATATAAAGTATTCTGAAAATTTGGGCAGTACAGCTAAATTTCCTAGGGATTCAATAGCGTTTAAATGGGAAGATCAAATAGTAGAAACTGAGATTTTGGAAATTGAATGGAGCCCTTCACGAACCGGATTGTTAAATCCTATAGCTATTTTCAAACCTATAGAAATTGAAGGGACGACTGTTAAAAGGGCTAGTTTGCATAACTTAAGTGTTTTGAAAGAATTAAAACTAGGAATAGGTGATATTGTAAAAGTATATAAGGCTAACATGATAATACCTCAAGTTAGTGAAAATTTAACTAAGTCAGATTCTATAATTATCCCGAAAGAATGCCCGGTTTGCAAAGGAGAAACAAAGATTATTAATGAAAGTTCTTCGAAAACCTTGATTTGTACTAATCCTCAATGCCCGGCAAAGCAAACAAAAGCCTTTACTTTATTTGTTTCTAGAGATGCGTTGAATATAGATGGCTTATCTGAAAATACAATATTAAAATTAATGGGAAGAGGACATATAAAGAAGCGAGAGGATCTTTTCAGAATAGGAGAGTTTAAAGATGAAATAGCAGAAATGGAAGGTTTTGGTGAAAAATCAGTAAATAATCTTTTGTCAGCATTGGAAAGTGCTCGCAAAACTACTCCGGAAAGAGTTTTATATGCATTGGGAATACCAGGAGTTGGAGTTGCTAATGCCAAGTTGATTTGCAGATATTGTGAAAACAACTGGAATAAAATAGTTAACCTTAAATACGAGGAATTAATCAAAATTGATGGCATTGGCAAGGTAATTGCCAATGACTTTGTGAAATATTTTGAATCAAATAATATTGAAGGTATTATTAATAACCTTGAGATTGATGAAACTTTTGAAAAAACGGAAAAAATATTGGAAGGGAAAACGTTTGTAATTACAGGGAGCTTAATTTCTTACGGTAATAGGGATGAATTAAAAAAATTAATTGAATCAAAAGGCGGTAAAGTTGCCAATGCAGTTACAAATAAAACTTCATATCTGGTTAACAATGATATTAATTCAAATTCTGGCAAGAATAAAAAAGCAAAAGAATTAAATATACCCATAATAAATGAAGAAATGTTAGGTGATTTGCTTAAATAAATGTTGTAAGTAAGACTACTTTGTTATAAAATACATTGATAGGGATTTAGGGGGTGAAGCGATGAATAGAAAAAGAGATATAGCTATTTTAGAATCAAGGGAAAAAATATTTAAATACTTGAATGAAAAACATTATTTTAAATGTCGCGATGAGCTTCTTAAATACCATGAAGTAGATATAGCTGAATTTTTGGAAGACATAATTGAGGAAATTGGAATAAAAAAATCAGTAATAATGTTCAGACTACTTCCAAAGGATATTTCTGTTGAAGTTTTTTCATATTTACCAAAAGATAATCAATTGGATATAATTAAAGGCATAACAGACGTTGAAATCGAATATATTTTAGATGAGATGGATTTCGATGATATGATTGACGTGATGGAAGAATTGCCTGCAAATATAGTAAACAAGATACTTGAAAATACTCCAAAGAATGAAAGATCATTGATAAATACTTTTTTGAATTATAAAAATGATAGCGCAGGTAGTTTGATGACCCCAGACTACATTAGCCTTTCTAAAAGCATGACAGTTAGAGAAGCGCTCAGTTATATTCGAGATGTGGGTATGGATTCAGAAACCATATATACTTGCTATGTTAAAGATGCGGGTCGAAAATTGATAGGTATTATTTCTTTGAGAACCTTGGTAGTGTCTGATAAAGACTTGAAGCTTTCACATATAATGCAAGAAGATTATGTTTGTGTTAATGTAAATGACGACCAAGAACAAGTATCTGATGAATTTAAAAAATATGGATTTTTAGCAATACCAGTAGTAGACAATGAGCATAGATTAGTAGGAATAATTACCGTAGATGATATATTAGATGTAATGGAAGAAGAAGCCACCGAGGATATGGAAAGAATGGGTGGTGTAATTGATATAGAAGACAAAAAATATATTGATATGAGTGTATGGAACCACGTTAAAGCTAGGCTTCCTTGGTTGTTATTATTAATGTGTTCTTATTTGATTACAGGTACAATTATCACTAGATTTGAAGATGTTCTATCTTCAGTTATATGTTTGGTTTCATATATGCCAATGTTAATGGGTACAGGCGGTAACTCTGGCTCTCAATCTTCCACTTTGATTATTCGTGGTATGGCGACTGGCGAAGTAGAGACAAAAGATGTAATTAAGGTTCTGTGGAAGGAACTTAGGGTTAGTATTGTAATAGGTATAGTGGTAAGCTCAATAAACTTTGCTAGAATTATATGGATAGATAGCAATTCTATGATGATAGCATTTACGGTTAGTACAGCTATGATGGCAATAGTAATAATTGCTAAACTCATCGGAAGTATGCTTCCTATTATCGCAAAGAAAATTGGCATAGACCCTGCGCTAATGGCAGGTCCTATGATAGCATCTATTACAGATATGATTGCTTTAGGTACATATTTCCTAATGGCATCGTTGTTTTTAGGAATTTAATATAAGGAGGATAAGTTGAGAGATTTTAAAGAATTAAAGAAGATAGCTGACAAGATAAGAATTGATGTTATTAAAGCTGTTAATAGTGCAGGTTCAGGCCATCCCGGGGGGTCGCTAAGTGCAGCAGATATAATTACTGCCCTCTACTTTGATGAAATGAATGTTGATCCAAAAAACCCAAATATGGAAGGAAGAGATAAGTTTGTTTTGTCAAAGGGACATGCTTGCCCAGCACAATATGCGGCATTAGGCGAAAAGGGATATTACCCAGTAGAAGACATGATGAGCTTAAGAAAAGTAGGAAGTAAATTTCAAGGGCATCCTAATATGCATTATGTAAAAGGAATTGAAATGTCTACGGGTTCTTTGGGACAAGGGTTTTCTGCTTCAGTTGGAATGGCATTAGCGTATAAGATTGATGAGAAAAGCGGAAGAATTTATACGCTTTTGGGAGATGGAGAGCTGCAAGAAGGAATAGTATGGGAAGCTGCAATGTCAGCATCTCATTATAAACTTGATAATATGGTTGCCATTGTTGATTGGAATGGTTTGCAGATAGATGGTAATAACGATGATGTAATGACCGTGAAGCCTGTTGATGAAAAATTCAAATCATTTGGTTGGAATGCAATATCCATAGATGGACATGACTTTGAACAAATATTTAATGCGTTTGATTCGGCGAGAAAGAACAAAGGCAAACCCACTGTAATAATTGCAAAAACTCATAAAGGTAAAGGGGTATCATTTATGACTGATGAAGCGGGTTGGCATGGGAAAGCTCCTAATGAGGAAGAGTGTAAGAAAGCCATATTAGAATTAGGGGGTGAAATATAATGCAAGATAAGAAAAATGTAGCAACTAGACAAGCTTATGGAGAATTTTTAGCTGAAAATGCTAATAAAATAGAAGATTTAGTCGTTTTAGATGCTGATTTATCAAAATCAACAAAAACTGCAGATTTTAAAAAAGAATGCCCAGAGCGATTCATAAATATGGGGATAGCAGAACAAAACATGTTTGGGGTCGCGGCTGGTCTTGCGTTATCGGGTAAAAAAGTGTGCGCTAGTACATTTGCTATGTTTGCATCAGGTAGAGCGTTTGAAATTATCAGAAATTCCATTGGATATACAAAGGCTAACGTTAAAGTGTGTGCCACTCATGCGGGTATAACTGTTGGAGAAGACGGAGCAAGCCATCAAACTTTTGAAGATATAGCACTTATGAGAACCATTCCTGGAATGCTAGTAATTAACCCTTCAGATTCGATTAGTACTAAGAATCTGTTGGATCAAGCAATTAAAAAAGACGGTCCGGCGTATATAAGACTTGGAAGATCAGCTGTACCTAATATCTATGATGATGATTCCTTTATTAAAATTGGGAAAGCTAATGTAATAAAGGCAGATGGTGATATTGCTGTTATAGCCACAGGAATCATGGTTAATGAAGCTATGATGGCAGCTGATAAATTGGCAGAGATGAATATAAACATTAGAGTTATAGATATGCATACAATAAAGCCATTAGATGAGGATATAATAATAAAATTAGCTAAAGAAACTAAAGGTATAGTTACTGCAGAAGAGCATTCCATAATTGGGGGGTTAGGCAGTGCTGTATCAGAGGTAATTGTAAAAAATTGCCCGGTTAAAATGGCATTTGTTGGGCAAAACGATACTTACGGAGAATCAGGAAAGCCCCAAGAACTAAAAGAAAAATATAAAATGACATACAAAGAAATAATGGAAGCGGTGAAAAATCTGATTTAAAAAAACAAGCCAGGAGCTTGAAGTGTATGTTCTGGGGTTTGAAATGTATACTTAAGGAAAATAGTTTATTTAATTCTAGCCGTATGGTATAATTAATCTATAATAAAATGATGTTGATAATAGCATCAAAAGGAGGTTGACTATGAAGGTTATAATTACTGGCAAAGGCTATAATCCGAGCGAACAATTAGAGGAGACTATTGAAAAGAAGTTAACTAAATTGGGAAAATATTTCTCAGATGAGATTAATGCAAATGTGGTTATTTCAAAATTTAAGGGAAAAACCAAAGTAGAAATCACAATCAATGGTCATAAAGCAATATTTAGAGCTGAAGAAACTTCCGATAATGTATATGAAGCTGTTGATATTATTGTTGATAAGCTTTCAAATCAAATGTCTAAATTCAAAGGCAAATTACAAAAAAGATATAATGATAATAAATCGTTAAAGTTGGAATTTGTACCTGAAGTAGAAGATGAAGAGTCTAGGTTTGAGGCAAATGTTGTAAAAAGGAAAAGATTTCAACTTAATCCAATGAATATTGACGAAGCGATTTTACAAATGGAAATGTTACAACATGATTTCTTTGTATACATGGATATGGATACTGAAACAGTTAATGTGGTTTATAAGAGAAAAGACGACCATTATGGAGTTTTAGAAACAACTTACTAAAATTTATAAATGCGCCTTAAAAGGCGCATTTATTTTTTAAAATTTAATTGATTAAAACCTTAGCTTCATTTGAAAGAGTTATACTATAGGGAGTGACATTGCAGTAAAATGCTTTAACGATTACTCCTTTTTTAATTGCAATGGATAGTTCGTTGCAAAAGTTTTTGTCCTTTTCATAATTTGGAATAAATGGTTTGTCTGATTTTAGCTGTATGACAAATATAACCATAGCATTATATCCGCTTTCCTTAACTTTTATTAATTCATTAACGTGCTTTAGTCCTCTAGTTGTTTTTGCATCTGGAAAAGATATGCAGTTGCTTTTTTCTAAAGTGGCACCTTTTACTTCAATGTATCCTTTATCTTTAGTAGTCTCATAATACAAATCGAATCTAGAATTTCCATATGTTTGCTCTCTTTTGAGATATTTAAGATCTGTTATTATTTTATTATCTAATATAGCTTCCTCAATAATCTTATTAGGAGCGAAGGAATCAATATTAAATAATATACCATCTTTTTCCACAGCTATTATCGAATATCTGGTTTTGCGTTTGTTATCACAACCTCGGTGGTCTTCAATATAAACTTTAGCATTGGGTAATAGCAATTCTTTTAATCTCCCCGTGTTCTTTACATGTGCATTTTCTACTTTTCCATTTATCGATACATTTGCTAAAAACCTGTTTTCTCTGCTTATAAAATACCCTATTACTATGTTTTTATATAACATTAGTTCTCCTATTTTAAAAGCGACACCAAAGTGTCGCTTAATGATTACCAGTTTTGTATTTCCAAAGTAATAAATGTTTTACCTTTGTTTAATACAAGTTCTTCGCCATCTTCATAATAATAATGAGTAGTACCCATTTCACTGTCCTTTGACCAAGTTATATTAACCATTTTGCCATTGGTATAATATCTTCCTATGCCTTCTCCTGTAGTTATTATATGTTTGTGCTGAGAATCAGCCATATACCAATCGCATTCTTGAACTATTAAATTCTTAAAAGTCAATTGCTCTCCGTTTTCTATATCCACATGTGCTTCGTCAAATTGATACCTATCATAGGTTTTAGTTTCATCGTTGTATTCGAAATATGGATCGTTGTGTGAGAAATTTGTGCTGACTTTCAAAGCCTCTTCGCCATTTTCTAATGTGATTTCGTTTTCTTCGTCATCGTTAAATACTACAGGGAAAACAGCATTACTTTCTAAATTTACATTATATTCTTTGTACTCTATGCCTGCCTTGATTCCCTCTGTACTAGTGTATGCATTATGAGGTGCAATCCTGTCATCTGATCTGTAAAAAACCTTGTCGTCTGCCATACCATCTAAATGATCCAAAAGACCCTTATATAGAAAATTATAGCCAATATTGGAAGCTCCGAAATGAATATATATTGAATTATATTCATTTGCCAATATTGCATAATGAAGTCTACAGCTTCTAATTGAGCCGATTTTATCTAAATCCTCATAGTCTTGGAATATGGCAAGAAGTCTAGAAATATTATATTCGACGGGGGCCTCAATGATTATATCTGCTTGACTTACGCCAGACATAGGTTGGGCATCGATGATATTATTTATCATAATTGCCACAGGTCTTTGTTCTGCAATAGATTCATCAACCCATTGACCAGTCAAAGGGCTTATGGCCATGCCGGCATGAATATCTACGGCTTCTTCAGGGTCTTCTTCTGCTTCGTTGTTTCCACAACTTGTAGAAATCAGTAATGTTACAGTTAATGTTAATAGAATAATTAATACTTTTTTCATTTAATCTTCTCCATATATATATTTGAATAAAATTTTATCATGTATCAACATTTTTTTCAATGTTTTTGGAATATACTTTTATCTTATGGTAGAATAGATAGGGGTGTTATAATGAAGATTTTAATTGTAGTTGACATGCAAAACGATTTTGTTACAGGTTCTTTAGGAAGTAAAGCTGCAGAAGATATAGTTGAAGATGTTAAGGATATGGTTTTGGAATATAAAAAACTGGGTTATCCTGTAATTTACACAAGAGACACTCACTCTAAAAACTATTTAAATAAAAAGGAAGCGGAGAAGCTTCCGGTGGAGCATTGTATTAAAGGCAGTTATGGTTGGCAAATAGTTGATAGTTTAAATACAGAAGGTTTTAGAGTGGTTAATAAAAATACTTTCGGAAGTAAGAAATTACCAAATGTAGTTGTTCAAGAATTAAAAAACTGGATAAAAGCAAATGGCAAAGGCAATGGGTTGGAGGTTCTTGATGAAATTGTTATAGTAGGCCTTTGTACTGATATTTGTGTTATTTCAAATGCAATAATATTAAAATCGGCTCTTCCGGAAATTAACATAACCGTAATGGATGAATTATGTGCAGGCATAACAGAGGAAAGCCACGATAATGCCTTGAATGCTATGAAAATGTGTCATATAGACATCAAATAGTCCATTTAACTTGCAATAATTCTTAGGTTAATATAAAATTATATATTGTTGGTAAAGAAAGGAATCTTATGAATATTCAGATTGCGATTGAAAACTTAATTAAATACGGTAAACGAATAGGTCTCGAAAGATATGAACCCATAGGCTTTATGGCCGTAAAACTTCATGAAGGAGCGTACCTTTTAACCAAATCGGGTATGAATCTAAGTGAAATGGCGGAAAACGATATTAATGGACTTAATATGGACGAAGGGAAGATAGGAAGACTATTAAAATCAAGGACTGAAATAAATGCAATAATATTTATAAGAAGTAACAATGCAATTGAATTATCAAAAGTTAAAGATTCAATAAAACCATCATTGGATGATTTGGCTCAAATAATTGGAGTTGATGCAAAAGTTGCTAAAAGTTTTGATGATGATGATATAAATTATGCTTTAAAGAATAGAAACGGCTGTTACATAAAAAACGAAGGGCTGTTTGCCATGGGAAGAAGCCTAGAAGAGGCATTTGCTGCCACAAGGATATTGGAGAAGAGTGCTTACGTTGAGCTTATGTCTGATAAGGTTGGTGAAATTAAGCCAATTAAAAAATTTGATTGTAGTCGAATGAACAAGTTTTATAGAACTTCATATAGCCAAGTTAACAGAGAAAGTGATTTTGAGACTGTTACCTTTGATGAAAAAGAAAAAGCTTTGAGAGAAGATATAGTAGAGTGCGGTGTAAAAATGGCAGACGAAGGTTTAGTACAAGGAACATGGGGTAATATTTCTATTAGATTGGACGATAAAAGCATATTGGTAACACCATCTGGTATGGATTATCATAGCTTGGGGGTGAACGATATAGTTAGACTGAATATTGATACTATGGATTGTGGAAAACAAAGAAAACCAACATGCGAATGTGATTTACATTCTAAAGTTTTAAAAAACAAAGCAAATTGCAAGGCTGTGATACATACGCATTCATATGAGTGTAGTGTATTTGCAGCAACTGGCAAGTCTCTAAAACTTGAGGGAGAGATTGAACGGATTGTTGGTGGTGATGTTGATGTTATATCCCATGCGATGCCAGGCACAAATAAATTGGCAAAGTTAGTGTCAAAAGCTATGTCTCAAAAGAACGCGTGTATAATGGCGAATCACGGATTGGTCTGTGCGGGAGCAAACCTATATGAAACTCTTGATATGTGTAGAGAATTGGAAAAAGAAGCGAAGAAGAATATCGAAAGTAGGATATAAACATATGGAGGTAATTAACGATGGATAATATAATGGTGTGTGTAACTAAACAAAAAACTTGTGAGAGATTAATAAAATATGGAGAAAATTTAATTAATGAAGGTGATTCTTTACTTATAATTCATGTTTCAAAATCTGATGAAAAATTTCTAGGAAACACTAGAGAATCCGAAGCATTAAAATACTTATATAATATAGCTATGGAAAAGAGCGCAAACCTAATTGTTCTTAAATCTGATAATGTACAGGAAACATTAGCTATTCAGGCAAAGGACAATGGCATAAAAAAGGTTGTTGTAGGTGCAAGTAATAAAGAAGAGGCTGAAGGTGGCTTTATTAAAAAATTGAGGGAAAAGATGGGTGAAGAAATAGAATTATTTGTAGTTCCTTCATAGATACTGTGAAGAAAAGGTAAACCATATTGACCGATTAGATGGTTTTAAGTATAATAACTCTATTATAATTGAATTGGAGGACATTCTATGAGAGTGTTAATGATAATGGCAGGTGGAATAACTTCCTGTTTGGGGATATTTTGTTCAGCGAATGCTGGGTACCCTTTTATAACGGTTGCATTTGTAGTCGGCTTAGCTGCTATATATGCGGGCATAATTGAAATACTAATTACTGATAAAGTCTCTGGAGGAGAAGAAAGTAAGCACTGGGTGAAAATCGAAGGAATAACATCGGCTGTATTAGGGGTTGTTTTTTTGTCAAACCAAATTACAGAAGATGTTGCAGTGTCAACTGTTTTTGGACTTTGGATAATGCTTATTGGCTTAAGAGCATTAACTAGAGTAAAAGATCATTATGAAAAAGGGAGTAACGCTTACTATGTTGTTATGATTTTAGGGTCTGTTACAACTTTAATGGGGATATATTCGTTCTTTAATATTGCATTGTTTAATATTGATATATTGCTATTAATTGGTATGATGCTAATGCTTCAAGGATTTAATTATGTCAGGGTAGCCATGCTAATGGTTTACAAAAAGCCTGAATTAATTAAAACCAGAGCAGAAAGACTTCGTGAAGCTAAGAAGAAAGCGGTAGATGCCAAAAAGGATGCTAAAAAAGCTTTGGTTTTAGCCAAGGAAGCAAATGATAATTTGGAAAAGTTATATAAAGAAAGAGATAAATATTACGATACGGAGATTAAATAGGAGCTTAAGCTTCTATTTTTATACATTGA
>DATFJV010000109.1:0-3373 GCA_035268985.1 Anaerovoracaceae bacterium
TATATAAGAGGCTAAAAGAAGATGTAAAAGATGAAGGATTGTATATGTCTACAAGACAGGAACCGGGTGATGTGAATATTAATATGGAAACACAAAAGGACATCTTTAATAACATTAAATCATACTTTACTGTTGATGTGAAAATTACTGAAGGTAATATGTTAAATCCAAAAAAGTCCTTGCTGTATTTTTACAACCTATTGGATAAAGATGTGAGTAACGGAGTTGACCATTCCTGTGAGAGATGCTCCCATTTAAACTGTGTTAACCGAATGAAACATAGTTTTGTCTCTGGAGAAATATCTGAGTGCAACTTTAGAAGAATAAATAAAGGTTGAAAGTTGTCCCGTTTATGTTATAATTGGAATAGTTTGAAATTCAAAGTAATGTCGAAGGGGAAATAAATGATTAAGAGTTTTGAGATAGGTGATTTAAAACCTAGATTACCTATAATACAAGGAGGAATGGGAGTAGGCGTTTCGTTATCGTCTTTAGCTTCCGCAGTGGCTAATTCAGGTGGCATTGGGGTGATATCGGGAGCTCAGATTGGATTTAGAGAAGATGACTTTGAAAAAAATCCATTAGAAGCGAATAAAAGAGCCTTGGTAAAAGAAATAAGGAAGGCAAAAAAACTTTCGCCCGATGGGATTATAGGTTTAAACCTAATGGTTGCAATGGAAAATTACGAAGAGTTTGTGAAAGTAGCAGTTAAAGAAAAAATTGATCTAATAATATCCGGAGCAGGTCTTCCCATGAATTTACCTGCATTGGTAAAAGGATCTAATGTTAAAATTGTGCCCATTGTTTCGTCTCTTAAAGCCTCAAGGCTAATTATGAAAAGTTGGATGAAAAAACATCTAAGACTTCCCGATGGTATAATCGTAGAAGGACCATTGGCTGGTGGACATCTAGGGTTTAAAAAGGAAGAACTTATGGATAAAACATATCAAAGCCTTAAAGATATAGTATCTGAAGTATCTTCATATATTAAAAGCGAGGATTTAGATATTCCGATAATAGCTGCAGGTGGTATACATGATGGGGATGATATAAAGGATGTTATGGACGTTGGAGCGGATGGGGTTCAGATAGCTAGTAGGTTCGTTGCTACTTATGAATGTGATGCTAGCGATGAATTTAAAAATGCCTATATAAATTGCAAAAAGGAAGATATCAAAATAATGATGTCTCCGGTAGGACTTCCTGGTAGAGCTATTAAAAATGAATTTCTAGATAAAGTAGAAACTTATGGAAGAATAAAAGTGGATAAATGTTATAAGTGCATTAACAAATGTGATCCATTAAGCACTCCTTTCTGCATAACTAAAGCTCTGGTTAATTCAGTGGAAGGCAAAACAGATGATGGCTTAATATTTGTTGGAGCGAAGGCTTATATGGTGGATAGAATAGTTTCTGTTAGAGAAGTAATGAATGAATTCGAGGAAGCGTTGCAATAATGCAACGTTCTTACCATTGCATTATTGCATTAATCTGATTAATTATAGATAGTCCAAGTTTTGAAAACTAAAAACGTTTAAATTCTAACGCTTTTAAAAGTTAAGCGTTGCAACGTTGCATAAATGCAACGAAAGAAAGTCTAATCAAGATGAATGTTGCGAATACGCAGCATTTTTTTTCTTGTTTTTGGAGGAAATAACTCTTGTGTAATAAATTAATATTATTTTGTAGCGAATGAACCTTGAAAAACAAGGCTTTATTTATATTTGTTAAAAATAATTAAAGTTTTAGTAAAATTTGGCATATTAATTGCTTAATATTGAGGTATCAAAAAAATAACTAGTATTAATACTTTTATGAAAAGGAGAAAGAAGAATGGCTGAATTAAAAAAGCAAACTGAATTCAAACTAAACAAAAGGGACTCTGTATGGTTCCAAGATAACTCTGCAGCGGTAAACATCGCTTATGCTAAAGAAGTATGTGACCTTGCGATATTACCAATAGGTGCTATTGAACAACACGGACCACATTGCCCAACAGGTTCCGATACTTTTAACGCAATGGGTATTGCAGAAGCAGTAGCAGAAAAATCTGGTGCTATGTTACTACCTTGCCCTATGTATGGTGGTCATCCGCATCATCACTGGGGTATGCCAGGAACTATTCCGCTAACTTTTGAAACACATATCGGATTAATCACTGATATCATTCGCGGTGCTGCAAATGCAGGATATAATAAGTTCTTAGTAATATCAGCTCATGGTCAGGTTATGTCAATGACAGTAGCAGTACATAAAGCAGGTATCGAAGGATTCTTCACAATGGGTTCTACTTGGTATGACTTCTTAAGAGATGATAAGAAAACATTAGATACATACATGTGGCACGCAGATGAGGCAGAAACTTCAGTAGCGTTATCACTATATGGTGACAAGGTGCATATGGATCTAGCAATTCAAGGTGCTGGTACTCCAATCATCGACTCTAAGTGGAAGATTGCTCCAGGGCAACAAGCTAGTGAAGGTATGATGTATCACTTTGAAGGTACTTTTGGACTTCCTGAAAAAGATGACCTAGCAACAGGAGTAATAGGTGATCCAACTCTAGCAAATAAAGAAAAAGGCGACGAATTGGTGGATAGAGTATCTGACAGATATGCTGAATTGGTTAAAGAAGTAATGGACAAATATCCTTGCGGAATTAACCCACTTGGTTTCAGAAACCCAATGGGATATAACGGAACCAGCACATTTGAATATGACAAAGATCATGATGAAAAGGGACAATTAAAGAAATAGTGAATAATATTAAGAAGCAATCAAAGAAAAGGAGAAGTATTATGAAAAAATTATTGTTAGTATTGTTAGCATTAGTAATGACATTTACTCTTGCTTCATGTGGAGAAGACGAAGAAGCTAACACAGATTCTGAAAAAGCCACATATGAATGGACAGTTTCTTCGGGATTACCTGTTGGATCTTCATGGGATCAAGGCTTAATTAAGTTTGATGAATTATTACAGGAAAAATCAGATGGTAGAATGTCACTTGTGATTTATTCCGGCGGTACATTAGGTGGAGCTAAAGAAGCTCTAGAAGGTGTGCAGATGGGTTCTATAGACATGATAGTAGAAAGCTCAATATCAATGTCTAACTTTACGGATGCAATGACAGTGTATGATTTACCTTACTTATTCCCAGATGCTGATACAGCTAGAACAGTTCTTGCTGGCGAAACAGCTCAAGGTCAGTTGGATGTACTGGAAGAATTTGGATTTAAAGGCCTTAATTATTGGGAAAATGGCATGTTAGCAATTGGAAGTAAAGAACCTATATATGAGCCTGCAGACATGGCTGGTTTAAAAATAAGATCTGCCGATAACGCAGTTGCTGCAGGATTCTTTGAAAATTTTGA
>DATFJV010000110.1:0-43173 GCA_035268985.1 Anaerovoracaceae bacterium
AAGATACCAGCTTCTAGGTATTTCCATTTGTAACCGTGAGCTATTGCTACGATTGAAGCAAATATTGCGGAAACGATTAGTGGAATATGTACTTCTAAATATCCACAAGCAAAAGCATCTCCAAACAATTGTCCTAAGATGCCTAATGCATACATCAAGTTGATAATAGTAACTACAAGAGTAATTACTGCCCAACTCATAGGAATTTTTTTACCCATAATAAGTCCTCCTTAATAATATAAATGATATAAAATAATAAGTAAGTAAATTTTTTACTTAACTTTATTCTAGACTTTATTATTTAATTTTAAATTAATTTAAAATTAACATTTCTTAATTAAACACCCGGCTCATAACCAAAGGTTATGAGCCGGGTGTTATTATATTATTATGCGCTGTAAATTAGTTTTTCATCAATTATTTTGTAACCAAGTCCTTTAACATTCTTAATATACTGGTTACCATTTTTATTTTCGCCTATTTTATCTCTAATATTAAATATATGTACAGCAATACGGTTAGTATCCGTTTCAAAGAACTCGCCATTTAGATATTCACAAATCTGCATTTTAGAATATATTCTATTCGGATTTTCCATAAGTAGCTTTAATATTTTAAATTCCGTTGCTGTTAGTAATATTTCATTTCCTTCTTTTAAAAGTTTATAATTACTAATATCTAAAATTAAATCATCAATCTTAAGAGAATTTTCAATCTTATTATATAACTTTGTTCTTCTAAATAAGGCATTTACCCTTGCTACTAATTCCAATGGATTAAATGGAATTGTCATATAATCATCTGCTCCAAGGTTAAGACTAAATATTTTGTTAACATCTTCATCTTTTTTAGATAACATAACAAGGGGCATATTACTAGTTTTTCTGATTTCTTTAGTAAGCTCATAACCATCAATCCCTGGGAGTTCATATCCCATTATTCCCATATCTGCCTTACCAGTTTTAGCTAATTCAAGGCCTTCTATTCCATTTTCAACTACAATTGTCTTATATCCTTCACTCTCTAAAGACATGCTGATAAAGCGGGAAATATCAGGGTCGTTCTTTACAATCATTATAACTTCATTCATCACCTAACACCTCATATTTAACTCTAGCTAAATAATAAGGTATATAGTAAGTATATAGTCAACCCCCTTTTTAATATATTTCTTAATAAATAGAAAAAGCCGTAAACGGCTTTCTCTGATTATTATTTATTATTCATTATTTAACGGAGCTATATGATTATTGCAACCGTCAATTAGATAATATAACGTTATTTTTAATATAACGTTAATTTTAGTTTAATTTTTCTTAATCAAAAACCTTTGTAATTATTACAAGTTTAAATTAGAACTTTTTTATTTTTGATATCGCAAATACCTTTTTAAAATAGTATAATCGAATGAGCGAGGTAAAAAATGAAAAAAATAATCTATTTTATTCCACTTATAATAACAATAGCATCAACTACCCTTTATCAAATATCTGCAAAACAGGTGCCTTCTAGTATGAATAGTGGGGCTATATTAGTTATAGCTTATGCCATGGCTACAACCTTTAGTTTAATCCTATTCATAATTACAGAAAAAGCTTCTATATTTGCTGAGGTTGAAGGTTATAAAACAAAGTTCCAATTTCCAACGGCAGCTTTATTAATGGGCATTGCCATAACCGGTGCTGAAATGGGTAATATATTAGTTTATAGATCAGGTTGGGATCTTTCCATTGCTGGAACTTTCACTAATATTTCTGTTGCCGTAATATTAGTGATCGTTGGCAGATTATTGTATAAAGAAAAAATCGATAAGAATAAATCATTCGGAATAATCATTTGTTTATTAGGATTAATAATCCTGGGAATTTGAGGAGTTGATATGCATTATATACCAATATTAATCGTAGTCGCTTGTACAGCAATATATCATATGTGTTCAAAGGCTATGCCAAAACATGTAAACCCGTTTTTGAATATAACTATAGTATATATCATAGCCTTTTTTGTATCCCTTATTTTCTTTTTATTGAGTAGCAATAATTCAGGAATAATTGAAAATATAAAACTAGTTAATTATGCAGTTATGATACTAGCCATATCCCTTGTCGGATTGGAAATGGGGTTTTTGATGCTATATAGGGTGGGTTGGAATATATCCATTGGTGCCCTTGTTAACGGAATAATGGCATCTACAATGCTTGCTATACTAGGCGTATTAGTGTTCAATGAAAATTTAGGAATTAATAGAATTATAGGGTTATCCCTTTGCTTTTTTGGCTTATATTTATTAAGTAAACCAAATAAAAGCCGCAATAATTAGGGTTTACCCATATTAACAGATATAGTATAATGTGTTTGTTAATGTATTAAGGAGGTAAACAAATGGGCGATAAATTTGATTGGAGGGGAAAGCACTATTCATTTTATCAAAACAAAGAATGTGAATATTTTCCTTGTCATGAAACTGATGATGTAGAAAACTTTAATTGTTTATTTTGTTTCTGTCCACTATATGCCTTAGGGGATAAATGTGGAGGTAATTTCACGATTACTGAAGATGGCGTTAAAGACTGTAGCAACTGTATGGTCCCTCATCGGAAAGAAAATTATGGTTATATAACAGGCAAATACAAAGAACTAGGTCAATTGGTAAAAGAACAACTGAAGAAAAAAAAAGAATAAGTGAATCCCCTTGAATTTTCAAGGGGATTTAAAATTACTTAAACAGTTCTCTTTCATCAAACATTTCTTCCTTATTTGCTTCAATTTCATTTATTTCAGTTTCTTCTTCCTTCTTTGAATCTTCTATTATTTTATTTAGCAACTCTCGTCTTTTATTCCTATCAGAATAAATATCATATGCATTTATAATAGAATAAAGATTATAACCCACATGAGCTTTTTTAACATATTTGCAGTCTAATACAATATCCTCAATAATTTTAATTTTGAATCTATTGGGTATAGTTGATGCTTCAGAAACAGTCAGATAATAATAATTAAAATCATGTACTTTAATCTTTTCATATTTTGGTTCTACACATCTATAGGTTTTATTCAATTTTATCCTTGGATTATTTCTTTTTTGGTTATCAAGGGGTTCAACCCTCTTATTAATATTGATTTTCAAATCTTCAAAAACACCACTATCCTTCTTTAAATTAGTAGGCAATGTAGAATTTCTATCATACAGTATTCCCAACAAATCATCGTAAGTACCATTATAATCTAGAATCCTAAACGAATATATCCATTTATCATCTTTTTCTCTTGCCTTTAATAATTGAACAGTTGGATTAGCAACATATTCCTTATATCTTAATCTTGCATGGAGTACTTCATTTTCATTAAAGTAGTAAGGTTTATCAAATTTAATGGCTATTCCAGATTCTGAAATATCTAAGCTCTCTCCATTTGCGCTCCATATATCATCAGAAACAACACAATCAACCTTTGTGATTATTCGCTCTTTTTTTCTTTTCGAAATCCTACCACTAACAAATAACATTGACATTACCATTAAGAACAGATTATTAATCAACCAAAACAATACGACAACCGGTCCAAAATTACTACTGTCAAATATTATTCTTATACAACTTATTATCCCTATAACTGACATAATTATCAATATAATAAATGGAAATTGGTAGACAAATTCGGTTTTTCTGCTTCTTTTAGGTTTATCCTTAGCAGTTACTTTGAATTTTTTCATGGTTATTCCTAAGGTTTCAAATATTACTGGCATAAGCATAAACGGAAACATTATTGTTTCATATATACCCGACCACTTTGTGGTGCGTATATTTCTACTAAATAACCTCAAACTTATATTACTAGTTATATACATAGGTAACCAAAATAGAAGTACCTGAAAAAGTGTGCATTTGAAGATAATAAAACCAAAAGTTGCATAAAGAATGGGACAAAGAATATATATAAGTCTTTTAACCGGGGCATACCAATACCATATTGATGCCCAATAGTTCATTTTTTGTGCAAAAGACAATTCTTTCGAAGTATAAATGTGCAACTTCCTCCCAGATCCTATTACACCCCTAGCCCATCTAATTCTTTGATTAACCAAATCCTTTAGGCTATCTGGAGACAATCCTGAAGTTAAAGGTTCGTTTATTCCCAGGCTAACATATTGTTTCTTTTGTATTAGTATTCCAGTTGCAAAGTCCTCTGTTATTACTTCTTCGTAAAAACCACCAACATCTTCCAAGGCTTCTCTACTTAATACAGTATTAGATCCGCCATATATTACACTATTTGACTTTGTTCTAGAGACTTGAATATCTTTATAGAAATAGTCTTGCTCATTAGGTATCCTGTTTTCTGAATAGAAAAAAAATTGAAACAAATCAGTGTTATAAAAGCTTTGAGGAGTTTGTAGTATTGCTAGCTTAACTTTATCCTCCTCTTCAAGACTTTCATTTTTAATTTCACAATCCACATAATACGGCATCGTTTTCATTAAGAATTCTTTTTGTGGAATCATATCGGCATCAAAGGTTACAACATATGGCGATTTTGTTTGTTTCAAGGCATTGTTAAGATTTCCTGCCTTTGCCCCTTTATTATCGGGCCTATCAAAATATCCGACTCCTAATTTTTTTGCTAGCTCTCGCATTTCAGGTCTTCTGTTATCATCACATAGATAAATATGAACCTTGGATAAATTAGGATATTCCATTTCTTTGCACGCCCTTACTGTCTTGTATAAAAGATCTGTTTCCTCATTATATGTGGCAATAAAAATATCGACATGGGGGAATCTATCTAAAGGTACTTCTGGTAACTCATAGGTATTAACTGCATACATATTATAGTAATGCACTAAGGCTTCTATCATACCTAAAAATTCAACTACAAGAAGAGCTGCACCAAAGAACACCGATACTGCACCATATCCAAATGGCAAAGTAAAAAATAATCTCCATGTCAAATACATCATAGTAAAGAATATGTTAATTACTAACCAAATTTTCTTATTCCAACCATAAAATATGCTGTTTGGTTTTATTTTCCTTTTCATAGAATCTCTCCCTTTTTATTTATAGTAATTAAAAGTTTCATCTTTAATATTATATGGATAAACTTGAATTATGATATAATCATATACATTATTCTCAACTATGACTTCTATATCCAACTCCTCTATATCTTCTAGGCACCAAACAGCGTCAATTTTACTAAATAAAGGTGCTAAAAACGTTATCATTGGAGACGCATAAGAGTCTCTTATAAACAATGCTGTTGGTCCCTCTTTATTGCTAAGATTAGTTATACTATCATAATAGTGCATACCGCCTAAATAAGTATCATATTTATCATTTAATTCATCATCTAAAACATCTTCTTTTATAATTGTTTCCTTTGTTGCACCTTCTTTTACGATAATCTCATTTGTTAAATTTATAAAACTATAATTGTATTCATTATCACAATTAGGGATTATTGCTGTAAAATCATCTACTCCTGAAAAATTTATACCTACTCGCCTACTTATGGAGCCTATCATTGATTCCGAAAATTGCTTAAAATCATAAATCGACTCGTCAGCAATGTTAAGTTCTGCTCCAAATTTTTTATTCAATTCATCTATCAATATTTTGCTCGCTTCAAATGATGCAAGTATAGTCCAATGATGATCCGTTTTATAAAAAGTTTCGTCGTAACTAATGTTTGCATTGGGTAAGTATTCCCTGTAATCTATAGTATTTACACCAAACCTATAAAGCCACATTAAAAGTTCATCAGTTTTATGGTTGACATTATTTATAGGCATACCTTCATAAACTTCTGTTACGCTTGGTATATATTTATCTGGTGGCATTATAAAAATTGTTTCAGCTCCATATTCACTAGCTTTATATTTTAAATTTTTAATTCTGAGTGCATACTCAAACTCTTCTTCTGTGTTTTCTCTAAAAAATGAGGAGTAAAGCAAATACCCTTTTTTATCTTTAATAAATTCAAATTCATTTATTTCATGCTTTCCCATTAACTTATTCATATAAGAAAATGTTTCTATAAAGTTATCCTTGCCATAAATTTCTTCATTTATATCAGCTTCAACGGCAACTACTTTGTCTGTTATACTTTCATTTTCAATATCATTCCAAGAATTGATTAATTTCTCATGTGCATTATAGGCATTCACTGCGGCATAGCCAAACACGCTTATTATAAATATCAATGCGAATATTCTTTTTTTTAAAAAATATTTGCCCATAACTGCTCCTAAAAATTAAAATAAATAAACGGGTTATATGATCCCGAAACTAAATAACTGACTGATATAATAAGTAGCAAAAACATACATATAGGATATGCTAATGTATATAATTTATTGATGCTTTGATCTCTATTTTTATATAGAATATCATTCATTTTGATTGCTATAGGCGTTGAAAAGACAAAGCCTAAAATCAAAAATATCCAATTTTCTCTAATCATACAAACTGCCAAATCACTGTAAACCCCATTGTTGTTCAGCGCAAACATATTCATAATATATCTGCCAGCTTGATATAAGCTATCGCTTCTAAAAAATACCCAACCTAGATTTACTAAAAACAAAGTATAAATATGTTTTAAAAATTTGTTTTTAACATTTTCTTCAAATTCGAAAAATCTTTCTCCTAACTGTATGAAGAAGTAGTACAAACCCCAAAATATAAAGGTCCAATTAGCTCCATGCCATATACCTGTAAGCAGCCACACTATAAACATATTTCTAACCATGTAATCTTGGTTTTTAACTCTGCTTCCACCTAAAGGAAAGTACACATATTCTCTAAAAAATGATGTCAGTGATATATGCCACCTCTTCCAAAAGTCACTAACAGAAGTCGCTATATATGGATAGTTGAAATTTTCTTCGAGCCTGAATCCAAAACATAAAGCAAGTCCTATAGCCATGTCTGAATATGCCGAAAAATCAAAATATATTTGTAAAGTATATGCGATGCTACCAAGCCATGCCAGCATGACAGGTACAGCTACTTTTTCAATACCTATAACTGATTGATTAAATATGGTATCTGCCATGAATGCAAATGTGTTTGCAAGCAACACTTTTTTACCAAGACCCACTGTAAACCTAGATATCCCTACTGAAACTTTATCAATGGAAGATTTCCTACTTCTTATTTGTTCTGCTATAGAGTGATACTTAACTATTGGACCAGCTATTAACTGTGGGAAAAATGATATATATAAACCTGCGTAAAAGGGGTTCTCTGCTTTAGTTATCCCCCTATATATATCAACCACATAAGATGTCGCTTGAAAAGTAAAAAATGATATCCCAATAGGTAATGGTAATTCAATCACAGAAATTCCCGTTCCTAAGGTCATATTAATGTTCTCTATAACAAAACCCAAATATTTAAAAAGAAACAAAATCATTAAATTAATAAATATAACGCTTATTAAAATTTTTTTTCTATTTCTTTTACTTTCTATCTTTTGAATAAGCAAACCGCCACTGGAGTTCACCATTATTGAAAACACCATTAAAAGAACATACACTGGTTCTCCCCAAGCATAAAATAACAAGCTACCTAAAAGTAATGCTATATTTTGTAGCATCCTTGAAAAGGACACTAAATAATATATTATGAATATTGTTGGTAAAAAATAAAATATGAATGGGATGCTTGAAAATAACATATGAACCTACTTTTTTCTATTATATTTTATATAACTAATAATTACAGTAATAAAAACAGTTATAACCACAGTCCTTATAATCCAAATAGCTATAGGATTATTAATCATTTCTAAAAAATATTTGTCATTTCCTAAAGTAAAAACAAATTTCATAATCATCCTTTTTTGCTTAATATTATCGAAGGTAATGCAAAGAGAATTAGCACGCCCAATAATATCAATGTATTATATCCTTTGATATCTGTAGTAAATTCAGCTTCCTTTTTCATAGTTTTAATATTGTTAGCAATACTATCCCCATGCTTTCTAAGATAGGTTTTTATTATTAGTATTTCTTGCTCGTAGTCATCATTATATCTACTTACTAAAACACCATTCTTAACAAAGTCTTTTAGTTTATAGCTACTAGCATCATAGTCCTGATTAAAATACGGATCATACCATCTATACCATTCCCTTTGCTTAGCAGAATCAATATATTCCGTTATTTCATCTATTTTTTCAACAATATATTCTTCGTTCAGACTTGTTCCCCTTAATTCTATATATCTTTCCATAAGTTCTTCTAAGAATCTTTCATCTTTAATCAACTCTTCATAAAACGCCTTTTTTTGCATTGCTGTATACTCTGTTTTTTGTTCTACCAAATAATAGTTGTTCATTGCTTGATCAAAGTCCCAAACTGGACCTATCTTTAGACTATTATCATAATTTTTATACATATACGTGGAATATAAACCTGCATCATAATTCCCAAAGTATTCATTTATCAAGAAGTAATCCACAAAAGAATCAATATCAATATACTCAGGATAAGCTTTCTTCGTAGTCAAGTCTTCTGAATAAAGTGTTTTTTCAATCTTGTTAAAGTCTTCTGTAATATAATCTAAAACCACCTCATTTAGTTCATCTTCTGATGGATATTTTATCCCTAAATAAGTATCATAACCCAAATCAGTCCTTAGATAATTATCTATAATAACATCGTAAGGTGTATATCTGTCTCTTCTTAATATATAGCTAGAATACTTATCTACACCATTATAATTTTCAATATTTACTCTATTTTTACTTCTAGATACCTTCTCGGAGAAAAGGTATACGCCTTGGTATGTATAACTTTCACCATCCTTTACTGCTACTTCACAGAATTTAGTATCTAAAGTGTTCTCATCAATTTCTGAAGCAATTGAATAAGCTAGGTAATTTCTGATTAAGCTCTTATCGACAACACTACCTATTATTGCCCACGTATTGTCTGAACCCATATTGAAAAGATTCATTTCCTTGTCTATTTGGGGGGCTTCATCGGAAACTAACCTTATAGTATATTGCGGTTTTTCATAAAAGTATGTTGTCTGACCTCTCCTTTTCACATTAATGGAGCTTTGCCATTTTGCCTCGTCATTTATATTATTAATTCCTTTTTCATTACTTATAATGCTAATGTGACCAGTTGTCCATGGTTCAATATCATTATAAATAACTCCTCCGTTAACATGATCATGTTCCTTATAATAGGGCAATTCGCTATCCAGTTCGATTATAATTAAGGGCAAATTTGAAGAAAATTTTTCATTCATTGTATAATCATCATTAATATATTTTAATGGGTCACCCTCACTGATGTCTTTAGGTAAATTCTCGTAGGAATTAACGACATCAGAGTTTATAGCATCATGAATAATGTTGCTGAAGGTATATAGCATAAATATAAATCCTAAAAACACTATTGTTATAATTATTAAGCTATATTTACTTAAGTTTTTCAAAAGCTTGCCTCCTATTGAGTAACTTCATCAGTTTGCTTAATAATATTAACTAAGGCAACACCTTCTTGTTTGTCTAAGCTAGTTAAAAGCGTTTCATTTAGACCTCTTTTTTTAGCTTTCTTTACTAGCTTCTCTGAAACTTCATATATAACCTCAGCATATTCTTTACTTCCTATTGTATTTTGTGCTCTAGTTATAGCTTTATTATTGAATATACCATCAATGTAATTATTTACATCTTCCAATTTATCCTTCTCAACTTTTAGGACTATTAATATCCTTTCGTTATCCACTGCGAATCCAAATAGTATAAGAAACAGAAAGATTACTACAGAACCAATTCCAGCAATTATATAATCCGAAACACCACAACATATTCCAACTGCAATGCTCCAAAATATGTAAGCAGTATCTCTAGGATCTTTTATAGCAGTTCTGAATCTTACTATTGATAATGCTCCTACCATACCTAAGGAAAGTGCTATATTATTTCCAATAACACTCATAACTAATGTGGTCACCAATGTTAGCATTACTAGGGAAATATTGAACCTCTCGCTATATGCGGCTCCAGTATGGGACACTCTATAGGATATATATATAAATACACCTATTGCTGCTGATGTAATGAAATTTAAAATAATATCCATTAATGTTAATGCCTGTGATGATTCTGTTATTAATTGGTTTAAAACTTCATTCATTAGTATCTGCCTTTCTTACTTATCATTCTCGCTCTGCAATATTTACTATTGGATAATTGAAATAAGTTATAATCGTTAATTATCTCTTTTATATGTGAAAACAGAAAATTATCATATTTAATCTCTAAAGTATTTTCTCCTATGCTTGTAATAGGATAAAGGTTTAAGTTATCATCAAAAATATCATGGGATAATTCTGTAGCCTTTATATTAGTATCAAAAGTAATTCTAATATTATTCGCATCATGAATATAGGCTTTTCTTCTATATTCAACTATGCATTTGGGATAGTAACAATTTACTGTCATAAAAACATATAACCATTTTGCTAAAGGTTCTTTGAAGTTTTTTAACACCGAAAAGTCCCTATTTATTAAAGCGTAAGCTTGTTCTTTATTAACTGTAAGCGATCTTTTCCTTTGGTTTAAACCACTTTTTTCTTTTAGTTCAAGTTTGCAATAATTTGAATTAGGGTCATATATTCTAAGCCGTATCTTTTGCCTATTATCTAAACCATCAACTTTATCCTCAAAATCTCTATCACTCAAGTCATCAAAATATAAAGATCTTACTATGTAACCGTTGCTTCCATTATTTTCATCTTCTTTCATTATTATGCCTAACATACTATCTATGTTCATCATAGTTGCCATTGAAATAAGATACTTTTTTTCGTTTCTAGTTACATCTATCAAATAATCACCTTTTAATCCATATTTTTGTTCATGTCATTAAAATAAATATCATCATAAGTTTTAAATCTAATTTGTTTATTGCGATTCTTTCTCTGGTGAACATAACCAAGTACACATAAAATTATAAATGATCCAACAGCTATGTATATTTCATTTACTACAAAGAAATAAATTAACAAGGCAAATATTAGTGATCCTAATAATGAAGAAATCCAGTACATATTTTTAGTCAATACATTTTTAAAATTACCTTTTTTTGACGCTGTAAATATAGTGCTCGCTGCTAAGAAAAGGCCCATAAGTCCTAGAAAAATAAATGATATTAAAAATACCATAATAAATACAGGGTTATTTGTAAATATTTCTCCTATAAAAAATCCAATATACCCAAAAAAGCATCCAAAGAAAAGAAATATGGTAGCTTGAAAATATTTATAACCAAACAAAGCAAATATAAATGAAGTAATAATTAATATAATCAATCCTAAAAACATTACCCATTCATGATAAAACCCAAACTCAATAGTTCCAAAGGGAACATTTAAAATATAGTTTTCTTTTACATATTCAAACATGATTCCACTTCCTTAACATATAATATTTTTTACTATTATACCATATTATCAACAATTGTTCCATTTTTCATACAATAACATTATATAAAAAAACTATAATATACTTATCCAATGGATTTTATAGTATTCTATTTTATTTACAGTTTATTTAAGTTGTCCATGCTTTTCATAAGTAGTACATTCTTTTATCATATTATTGTCATCAACAATTACAACTTTTGGTTTATAAACACCCGCTTCTTCATCAGTCATAGAGCAATAACACATGATAATGATCTTATCCCCTGTTTGAACACATCTTGCTGCCGCTCCATTAAGACATATCACACCCGATCCCGCTTCCCCTGTTATTGTATAGGTTTCAAATCTGCTGCCATTGCTAATGTCTACAATCTGAACCTTCTCATACTCTCTAATTCCCGAAGCTTCAAGTAAATCCTGATCAACAGTTATGCTTCCTACATAATCTAATTCCGCTTGGGTAACAGTAGCTCTATGTATTTTCCCTTTTAACATTGTCAAGTTCATTAATCTATCTCCTTAAATATATAACCAAAATTATCTATAAGCCTAGTTTCGCCAAATCGAACAGCTACTGCACATAAAATAGGTTTATCTATTATCTCTACCTTTTCTATAGTTTTTGCATCAACTATTTCTATATAGTCAATCTTTGCTGTTTTTTCAGTTTCGATATTATTTTTAATCATTTCAATAATCTTACTAACATCTGTTTCTCCTGCTAATATTTCTTCTTTAGCCATCCTTAAAGAATGATTGATTATTGGGGCTGCTTTTCTTTCTTCTTCATTCAAATATTTATTCCTTGAACTTTTTGCTAGTCCATCTTCTTCCCTAATAATTGGGCATCCAACGATTTCTATATCGAAATTTAGGTCACTTACCATTTGCCTTATTACTGCTAATTGTTGTGCATCTTTTTCTCCAAAATATGCCCTATCCGGATTAACTATATTGAATAGTTTAGTTACTACTATGCAAACACCTCTAAAATGTGTTGGCCTAGACTTTCCACACAATTCTTTAGTCAAATCATCTACTGTCACGAAAGTTTTATTTAAACCCCTATACATTTCCTCATATTCAGGAACGAAAAGTATGTCAGCCTTCACCTGTTCACAAATCATAGCATCCCTATCTAGATCCCTTGGGTATTCATCTAAATCTTCATTAGGCGCAAATTGTATAGGATTAACAAAATCACTTACTATAACCTTGTCATTTTCCGAAACAGCCCTTCTTATTAAACTCTCATGACCTTCATGTAGATATCCCATTGTAGGCACTAAACCTACTGTTAAGCCTTCTTTCTTCCATCCCTTAACCACATTTCTAATGTCATCTATATCCTTGCAAATCTTAATCATAACAACTCCTTAAAGTACTCCTTCTACTATATCATCATCAATTGAAAATGAATGTTTTTCCTCTGGGAAAGACCCTTCATCAACTTCTTTGATATATTTTTTAAAAGCATCAACATATCTTTCTCCTAAATTATCAAATTTCTTAACAAATTTGGGTGTAAAATCCGTATACATTCCAAGCATATCCTGATTAACAAGAATTTGTCCATCACAATATTTGCCTGCTCCTATCCCTATAGTAGGAATACCTATGCTTTCAGTGATTTTTTTCGCAAGTTTTGCAGGCACACATTCTAATACCACCGCGAAAGCTCCCGCCTCTTCCAAAGCTCTAGCATCATCCAATATTTTTTGTGCATCCAAGGCATTTTTACCTTGAACTTTAAATCCCCCAAATGTGTTAAAAGATTGAGGAGTAAGACCTATGTGTCCCATCACAGGTATAGATGCCCTTGTAATGGCTCTTATCTCTTCGCAGAAGGTCGCTCCACCTTCTAGCTTAACACAATGGGCATTAGCTTCTTTTATAAGCCTTCCTGCATTTTTAACAGTCTCATTTATATCTCCGTGAAAAGACATAAATGGCATATCTCCTACTATTAATGCATCTTTTGTTCCTTTTGCCACTGCCTTAGTATGATGAATCATATCGTCCATTGTTACTGGAAGAGTGTTTTCATAGCCTAGCATAACCATGCCTAAAGAATCGCCAACAAGAATCCCATTCATGCCTGCTTTATCAACTAAAGTTGCAGTAGTATAGTCATAAGCCGTAGCCATCGATATTTTATTTCCACTTCTCTTTGCTTCTTTAAATGTCATTATCGTGTTTTTCATTATTTCCCCCCTTAATTAAAATCAATTCCTTTAACTTTTTATATTCCCTATTGGGATTTTTTTTCTCAGCAACTTTTATCAATTCTTTTGATAGCAAGGAATAGACTTGCAAATAGTCTCCTTCTATGCAATTTAAGTGCTTTTCTATAGTCTCTATGTCTGCCCTTTCAATTGGACCAGTCAAAGAATTGACATCGCCATATTTGCACAAGTTTTCAGTATTGCTTAAAAACAAAGGCGCCATTGTTTTTTCTGCCAACTCCTCACTAAAGCCACAATCCATAAGCATATTTTTAGATATACTCCATAGTGATATGGCCAAATTACTAGAAAAAACTGCTGCAGCATGATAAATATCTTTATTATCATTTTCTATAATTTGTACGTTAGGTGTAATTTTTTCAAGTAAAGTTTTTACAGTTTCTAAATGAAAAAAAGCCCCTTCGATTGTGAAGGTGGCCTCTGATAATTCCATATATGAATGCCACTTATCCCTAATGGGGAAAAATGGATGAATGGAATATCCGTAAGCTCCTGCTTCATTTATTCCATCAAAGATAATGGATGTTAAGCATCCACTACAGTGACATATTATTTTTTCTTTGACAGGCAGTTCTTTGATGTGATTCCAAACTGATAGTATTTCACCATCAGGCACGGTAATGAAAATGATATCACTCTTTTTAACTATTGCCTCTATTGTTGCAAATGATTCTGTTTTAGTAAAATCTGCTGCCTTAATGGCAGATTCGATGCTTTTGCTTTTATAGCCCGTTACTTTAATACTGTTATTAACAAACAGCTTACCTAGCGAAAAGCCTACTTTTCCTGCGCCAATAAATCCTACGTTCATCGCATCACCTCCTACGGTGATACAAATCCAGTGCCGTTCCATAATGGATACAGCCTGCCAATACAAATAATCGCCGCTGTTAACATCTTCGATGTCACAATCTAATTTAGTATATCACAGTATATTTTAATGTTCAATATAAATAAATAGAACCTTGTTGATATATTAGCACACCAAATGCAGTCTCCGCAAATGTTAGTAAAAACAGTAAAAGAAAAGATTTGCCCGTTATATATATTTCTAGCTTTGACATCTTTTCAATTATAGCTTTAAATGATATCGCTATAAGGAAAATTGCACCTGCAGCACCCAAGGCATGGGGCCATCTAGAGGCCACTGTTAATAAGAACGCTCCGTTAACTTCATTAATGTTCCCTAAATCTAAATCAACTCCAGTAAAAATTATAAATGCTATAACAAAAAGTATATTGCTGATCAATAAATCTAAATATCCATACAGATTAGTTTTCTCTTTCATGGGTAGCACCCCCTTTATAATTGTTGTTTTATCTCACTATAAATAACCTCCCTATCAAATGGTTTTGATAAATGGGCATTCATTCCAACTTCGATTGATCTTTCTATATCATGATCATAAGCATTTGCGCTTAATGCAATAATTGGTATGTTTAAATCAAATTCTCTTATTTTGCTTGCCAAAGTAATTCCATCCATTATTGGCATTTTAATATCCATAAATATTATGTCATAATCATTTTTTTAGTCATCATTAGTCCTATTAAACCATTTTGTGCATGCTCAGTTACCATAAAGCATAGTCAAAACATATTCCATAGATTTTACTATCAGAAGTTACATGTTCCTGTACCAATTCACTTGCTGGGTAAATCCCCGGCATGAACATATTCCATCTTCCTTGATAGGATACATCCTGTTGGGTACTAGTATCTGTAGTATAATACATATTGTTTTTCTGCCAATTCAATATCTGCTGAGCAATTTCTAAATCATCCCCAGTAAATCCATCAGCTTTAATTTGAACTAATAAATCATCACTCAATGCTTCTGCATAAGGATTAAATATATCGAACTGTTCTTCATAAACAATTTTATAATTAGGCGTTTTAGTTAGATCCTCATTAGACGATGTTGAATCATTTCCACATGCTGAAAAAGCAAAAAGTGATGCTATGATTACAATTGCTACAATTATATTTTTCTTCATTTTTTCACTCCTTTTAAATATCCCCCTAATTTTAAAAATTGATTCTCTTTTTTTACACAACTATTGTATTTAGTATAACCTAATTATTATTAATGTACAATTAAATTGTTACTAAATAATTTTCAGATACTAGAACTAACTATGGACATCATTATTAATCTTAATAACGCAAAAGCATCCTACTAATTGTAGAATGCTTTTTTAATGGTTGCGGGGAAAGGACTTGAACCTTTGACCTCCGGGTTATGAGCCCGACGAGCTACCAGCTGCTCTACCCCGCGTCAATATTAAATTATTTGGTGCCGGAAGCCGGGGTCGAACCGGCACGATCTATTAAGATCGCAGGATTTTAAGTCCTGTGCGTCTGCCAATTCCGCCATTCCGGCACAAATAAGTGGCTCCGAGGGTGGGACTCGAACCCACAACCTATCGGTTAACAGCCGATTGCTCTGCCATTGAGCTACCTCGGAATACGCCTCGCAAATTTCTTGCGACGGATATCATTATACCCAAATATGGGTATAATGTCAAGCTGTTTTTTACTAATAAATTTAATTATTTAAACCAATTCTTTTTTGATTTTTTCATCCTCTTGTATGTTATTTTTTACTATTTCTATTTTCTTCATGTATTTGTCAATCATCTCAGTATTACCAAGCTTTTTGCACTCTTTTACAAGAGTTTCCATAACCTCTAAATTGCTAGGTGAATACTTTAATGCCATCTTTAAATCTTCTATGGATTCATGGGGTCTCTCTGTTTCTGCTTTTGCTACTCCCAAATAGTACCAAAGTGGCCACCATTTATTGTAATTTGAGTTAGTATACTTTTGAAGTACATTTATACCATCATCATAATCTCCAACTAATACCATGTTGTAACCCTTTTCTATATTAATTGGTTCATCCAATAAAACTAATCTCTCTTTTATTTCATCCCTTAATTCTTTTTTATCATCATCTTTTTTAGTAAGTTCCATAAACATATCCCAAGTGAGCTTAGCTTTAATATATAGCCCTAGGTTTAAATATCCATAGCCTAAAAAATAGTAACCCATATCAAATGATGGGTTTTTGAGTGTTACAAACTCAAAGGCTTCTAACGATTCTGCTTTATATCTAGCAATGTAGTCTTCTTCGGACCCTAGTTCATAGGAGTCCTTGCATGCTCTACCGTAACAATATATTGCATCTGCATTTTCAGGATCTAAAATAATAGCAGCTCTAAAAAGAATACATGCATAATCGTAATCCTTAGCCGCGGCAGTGTCTACTCCTTCATTTACTAAATACTTTATGAAATCTTTACCTAATACTCTATTAATATACTCTATATAACTATCAATATGCTTAAAATTAGGGTCCGCTCCCATAACGAAAGCCATGCCCTCTCCTAAAGTTACCGTGGTTATACCTTTTAAGTGTTTTTTCATTATTGGCACTGGTACATCTTTCAATGTATCAATTAAATTTGCTTTTTCTAAAAATTCATAAGAAAGCTCATCGAATATAACATTATCTTTTAATAATCTTATTAAATATGCTCCAATTCTGTCGTCCCTTTTTCTAAGCTCCATTATTTAACTTCCCAACCTTTTCTATCAAATTTCTTTACAGTTTCTTGGTTCAATGAATTCAACATATCCATATGTATTACACTTTTAAATGCAACTAAACCCGTTTCCTTTTTTTGAATATCTGGCTCATATCCCCTTTGCTCCATTAAGCTATTGGCATATGAAATAATCATTTCATCTCGTTTATTAATTTCATCATAAACCATATCTGCAAACTCATATAATATCCTATATAGGTTTTCTTTGCTATGGGATCTATCTTGGTAACCTCTAGAATAGTAAAAATCAGCCAAGCGTTCATAAAAATTAAAAGGTGTACTACCTAACTTTTTGATTAAAAAATCTACCGACTTTTCAAAGCCGCCCCTATTGCCATACAAATTAAAAACCTTTTCAACCATCTTTAATTTTACAATATCCAAAGCACTCATATAATTATTAGAAATTACTTCATAAGGTGCGTTATCTCTAAATTTATATCCATGTTTAGATGCATCTCTTCTAATTTCTGTACCTTTTAACATCTTTAAAAAACCTAATTGTAAACAATCCGCACTCAAGCCATAAACTCTATTAAATGAATTTGCAAAAGAATTATAGTCTTCATAAGGAAGTCCTGCGATCAAATCTACATGTATATGTATATTCCCCGCCTCGATTATCTTTTTAACATAATACATAAGCGGATAAATATTTTCACGTCTGTTTACAGCTTTCAATGTTTTCGGGTTAGTGCTTTGTATACCAATTTCCAATTGGAACATTCCAGGTCTAACATGTGACAATAACTCTACTGCTTCATCGTTTAATAAGTCGCCATTTATTTCAAAATGGAAATTTGTAACTCCATTGTCATTGTTAATTAAGAAGTCCCATATTTTTAAAGCTCTTTGTCTGTAGTAGTTAAATGTTCTATCTATAAATTTTACCTGCTTTACATTTTTCATGAGGAAATATCCAATATCTCGTCTTACTCTATTAATATTTAAAGGTCTAATCTTTTTATCTATTGAACTTAAACAATAGGAACAATTATAGGGACAACCCCTAACAGACTCATAATATATAACCTTATCTTTATCAAAATCAATCGTTTCATAAGGAAAAGGGATTTCATTGAAGTCTATAGTATCGTCCTCTTCATTAATATAAACAGCTTTACCTATTCTATATCCAAGACCTTTAATATATTTAAAGGAATAATCCTCCATATATATAGATTTCAAAAGATTGAAAAAAGTTATCTCACCTTCACCACGCAACACAAAATCTACACAAGGATTTTGTGTCATATATTCTTCGGTATCATAGCTTACTTCAGGGCCACCCACAACAATAATTATATTGGGAGCAGCTTCTCTGATTTCTTCAATTAGAGAATTTATAAGTTCTATGTTCCAAATATAACATGAAAAGCAAACTATATCATAATCGTCCCTTATTATCTCATTGAAAACATAGTCCCTTTCATTGTTGATTGTG
Source organism: Anaerovoracaceae bacterium (assembly GCA_035268985.1). Lineage (GTDB taxonomy): Bacteria > Bacillota > Clostridia > Peptostreptococcales > Anaerovoracaceae > JAAYHV01. Next base: position 18,752 of record DATFJV010000110.1, read on the forward strand.
TACTCCCTAAGGGTAACATCAAAAGGGGAATTAGCTACGACATTGTACAAATATCTTATTGCTAAATTTGAATGTACATATTTTGAATTTAATGTAGTTAATAGCAGTTTCATATTTCACCTATAACATCCTAAATCTTTCATCCTTTAACATTCCTTGATCTTCCATTGCCTTCTTTAGTTGATTGAGCATTCTTTCTTTATCTTTCGGCAAATCTCCCCTTAAGGAAATATAATTTGAAGCATGATTACTTCTGAACACGCAAGTATTTGTTGGATTCGCATTTTCTAAAAGAAGATATGTTTCTGCCACAACCTCTTCAGGTGATAATAATTCAAAATCTCCTCTTCTAACAACATCATACAACGGTGCACTTGGTTCTAACATTAATGTCAGTAAACTAACATAAGATGCATTCATCTTTGATATCATTTTGCCTGTTTCTACTGCATGCTCTTTCCATCCGTCTTTTCCTGCCATTCCTGAAATAAAGGTTACCGAACACTTAATGCCTGCATTTTCACAGCGATTAACTGATTCAATTAATTGGTCAGCCTTTACGCCCTTTTTAATTTCTTTTAATACTTTTTCACTTCCTGATTCAGCCCCAAGATACAATATACCAATTCCTGCTTCCTTCAGTGCTATAAGCTCCTCATCAGTTTTCCTTAAAATATCCTTTGCAGAACCATATATTCCAACCCTTTTACATTCAGGGAAAAGCTCTTTTATTTTTTCTAACACCACAAGAAGCTTACTATTGCTAAGGCACATCGCATCACCATCACATATAAAGATTTTTTCAACCCTTCTATATGTTTTTCTGGCCATTTCTATATCTTCCAATACCTCTTCAATTTTTCTTAAATGAAAATTCTTTTCTTTATACATACTACAAAACGTGCATTGATTGTGCGAACAACCCACAGTAACTTGTATTAACAAACTATATGCCTCACTTGGCGGTCTATAAATATTTCCTTCGTATCTCATTACATTTTCTCCGGTGCTTTAATTCCTAATAAGCCTAAACCATTATTTAAAGCTGTCTTTGACGCTATAACTAAAGCCATTTTGGCAATTTTTTCTTTTTCGTTATCTACTAATATATATTCATCTCGATAGAATCTATTGAATGCTTGTGCAATATTTACAATTTGCCTAGTTACAATTGAAGGCTCATATTTATAAGCTGCTTCTTTTACAACTTCAGGCAATCTATATATTTCTTTAGCCAAGTTATATGCACTTTCGCTAGTCAAATAATCATATTCGATCTCTTTCCCCTCTGCCTTATTAACAACTTCTTCCCCAGCTTTTCTCATTAAGCTAGCAGCTCTAGCATGGTTATATTGTACATATGGACCAGTTTCACCGTCAAAATTCAAAACTTTATCCCATGAAAAGACATAGTCCTTAATTCTTCCATTTGATAATTCTTGGAAAATAACTGCCCCAATTCCTACCATTTTTGCAGTTTCTTCAATATCATCAGCATTTGTATCTTTTTCTTTAATTACATCTTTTGTTTTTTCAATTGCCCTATTTAATACATCTTCTAAGAAAACAACTCTTCCGTGTCTCGTCGACATTGTTCCTTCTTCTAAGCTGACAAGTCCAAATGGGACATGGACACAGTCCTTAACCCAATCATATCCTAAAAGTTCTAAAACTTTCATCCATTGCTTGAAGTGAAGATTTTGCTGAGAAGCTACTACATAAATATTTTTTTCAAAATCGTAAGTTTCTTTTCTGTAAACTGCAGCGGCAATATCTCTAGTTACATATAAAGTTGATCCATCCGACTTAGTTATAAGTGCTGGATTCATACCATATTCTTCCAAATCAACAATTTGAGCCCCTTGAGAATCAACCATTAAACCTCTATCTTTAAGTTCTTTTAAGAACCTAGGCATTCTATCAGAGTAGAAGCTCTCACCATCAAGGGAGTCAAATTCAATATCAAGCATCTTATATACCCTATAAAACTCTTTTAAGCTTTCATCTCTAAACCATTTCCATAGTTTTAATTCTTCTTCTTCTCTGTTTTCTAGCTTTGTAAATGTTTCTCTCGCTTCATCATCTAGTTTAGGATTGCTTTCAACTTCAATATGAAATTTAGTGTAGTATTCTAAAAGTGTCTGTATAGGAGATGCTTTAACATCTTCTTCATTTCCCCAGTGTCTATATGCTACAATCATTTTACCAAATTGGGTACCATAATCACCCAAATGATTGATTCTAATAACATTATAACCTATTGCTTCATAAATCTTATACAAAGAATTCCCAATTACAGTACTTCTAATATGTCCTATATGAAAAGGTTTAGCAATATTAGGAGAAGAATATTCTACTATAACTGATTTTCCTTCACCTATATTACTTTTACCAAAATTTTTACCATCTTCTATTACTTCTTCTATAACATCTTTTACAAACACTTTTTTGTTAACGAACATGTTAACATAGGCGTTAACTTGTTTGACCTCAGAAAATAGTTCATCTTCACTAATTCTTAAAACTATTGATTTTGCAATTAGTGGTGGTGCTTTTCTCATAACTTTTGCTAATCTGAAACATGGAAATGCATAATCACCCATACTACTATCAGTGGGAACTTCCACCATATTTTTAATTTCTTCAATGTCCAACCCTAGTTCATCTGAATAAATTATCTTTGCTATTTCATTTTTAAAATCTATCATAACTCTACTCCTGTTATTTAAAATCTTCCTCTGTCATCAAATTGATTCCAATTCCCCTTAATTTTTTAGCAAATATACCATCCCCTTCACTTTTTGAATGGCTAAAAGTACCATCATATATTGTACCTACACCACATGAAGGACTATTTGCCTTAAGTATTGCCCCTTCAATATTATCTTTTTTATCTATTACATTTTTCAGTGATTTTTCTGCACCTATTGTAAATGCATGGGTTAAATCTTTTCCGGTTTTGTCTATAACCAAACCGTTCACTATTTCAGCCGGAGGTCTAGGAGACTTGAGTCCGCCTGCTTCTTCAGGACAAACTTCTATGAAGTCCCTATTCTTACAAAATTCCAGTATTTTTTCGTTCTTGTTATTTCCTCCATTATATTTACAGTTATAACCAAGTAAGCATTTACTAATTATATACAAAGTTATTTCTCCTTAAATTTAACTATAGTAACGCCTTCTCCACCCTCATTATATATTCCAGGCCTTGCAGACTTTACGTGCTTATTTCTTTTAAGAGCCGCTCTAATACCATCTTTTAGTATGCCTTCTCCTCTTCCATGTATAATCGTCACTTCTTTAAGGCCCGATATAAATGCATCATCTAAATATTTATCAACATTCATCAATGCCTCATCTAAATTTTCACCTCTTACTGATATGCTAGACGATATGTTCATAGCCTTCACATTATACATACTACCATAACTTTGCACCTTTTGTCTTCCTTTTTTTTGACTTTTAGTAGAACCTATTATAGTTAAGTCAGCTATAGGCACCGTCATTTTCATTATTCCTACTTCTACTCGTACTTCATCTTTTGAGTCAGGTAGTGTGATAACTATACCGTTTTGCCCAATACTAAGAACTTTAACTCTTGTTCCAATTTTAAGATCTTCTTTATTTACGGGCTTATCTGGCTCTTCTCTTTTTATGGTAGATGAATATTTTTTTTCAGTTAACCGAAGCTTTTTGTTACTCTCGTCAAGTATTTTATTTCTATTTGCAAAGTTATTGTTATTCTTTAATTTACGCAGTTCTTTTTTTATTTCCTCAGATACCTCTTTTGCTTCTTTAACGGTGAATCTAGCTTCATCTTTAGCATCTTCAATTATTTTCTGCTTTTTATTTTCCGCTTCATCCAAAGCCTTTTCAGCAGCTTCTAATTTTCTCTTGAGACTAACTTTTAATAAAATTGCCTCATCCTTTTCCGCCTCAGCTATTTTTTTATCATTTTCTATGGAAGTAATTACATCCTCAAATTGTAAATCAGCTCCGTCAATTAGTCTATTGGCTTTTTTTATGATTGTTTCATTAAGACCTAGTTTCCTTGATATTTCAAAAGCATTTGATTTCCCTGGTAAACCTATTCTTAATCTATATGTTGGACTCAAAGTTTTTAAATCAAATTCCATTGAAGCATTTTCTGTATTTTCTTCAGTCAGTGCATACTTTTTTAATTCCGTATAATGAGTAGTTGCTACTATCTTTGCTTTCCTAAACCTTAGCTCTTCTAATATAGAAATTCCAAGCGCTGCACCTTCTACAGGGTCTGTTCCTGCACCAAGTTCATCGAATAGTACTAAACTTTTATTGTCAGCATTATTAACAATTTCAACAATATTTTTCATATGAGAAGAAAAAGTACTAAGGCTTTGCTCTATACTTTGTTCATCTCCAATATCAGCAAATACTTCCTGAAAGGTCCCTATTTCGCTAGTATTGGCTGCTGGAATATGAAGGCCTGTTTGAGTCATTAAAACAAATAAGCCTATAGTTTTTAGAGTTACAGTTTTACCTCCCGTATTTGGCCCTGTAATAATTAACGTTTCAAATTCTTTCCCAAGTCTTACATCTATTGGTACAACTGATTTTGATTCAATTAATGGGTGCCTACCTTTTACAATATTTACATATCCTTCGTCATTTACCTTAGGGCATTCACCTTCCATAAGATTTGACAATTTACCTTTTGCATTTATAAAGTCAAGCTCCACTAACAGCTTTTGATTATTCTTAATATCATGATAATGTTCAGAAACCTTGTCCGTTAATTCTTTAAGGATCCTGTCTATTTCTACTTTCTCGGAAAGCTCAAGCTGTTTTAGCTCATTATTCATTTCAACTATAGCTTGAGGTTCAATGAAAAGTGTGGCTCCACTTTGGGATTGATCATGAATCATGCCAGGAACTAGGTTTCTATGTTCTTGCTTTACGGGTATTACGAACCTTCCATCTCTAATGGTGACAATAGAATCCTGTAAATATGTTTTCATGGAAGATGAATTCGTCATCTGATTAAGTTTTGCCCTGACAGACTCATTTTTACGTTGTATCCCCCTTCTGATATTTCTTAATTCAGGAGAAGCATTGTCTGCCATTTCATCTTCAGTTAATATGCATCTATCTATATCCATTTCTAAACTTTTTAATAATACTAATAAATTTGCTATTCCCATAATTAAAGGTAACTCTGGTATATCACCACTTAAAAAAGCCTTAACCTGTTTAGCTATTCTTAGATTATATTTAACCATAAGAAGTTGCTTCATGGACAAGCTCCCACCTTTTCTAGATAAATTTAATATACCATCTATATCATAGAAATTTCCTATAGGGATAGCTCCTTTATGCACGATAACGGAAACCGCTTCCGTAGTCTCCGTTAATGCTTCATTAATCATACGTAAATTTTTCATCGGTCTAAGTTTATTGACAACTTCCATTGTCATTTTAGAACCGACCTGGTCATTCAACATATCTATTATTTTTTCATACTCTAAAACTTTTAAGGCTTTTCTGTTCATTATTAACGCTCAAACCTCTTTAAATTCTCTATTTCATTTTTAAGCCTAACATTTTCCATTTGCAAATCAAAATAGGCATTTTCAAAATCACTACATTTACGCTCTATGTCAGTGTGTTTATTCTTTTCTTGTTCTCTTAATTCATTGGCAGAATTTAACGCATCCTTCAACTCAGCAATTTGTTTTTTTGAGTCTTCCCACATATCAATATAGTGTTTAACATCACTATCTAATTGTTGTTTATCATCATGCAATATTTCATTCTGTTCTTTACTTTCCATTAGTTTTTCAGTAATATTTATGGAAGTCAATACAGCAACCCTAAAATTAATGTTACTGTTTAATTGTCTACTTATACGCTTCATCTCATCATCTACATATTTAGCAATTTCTTTAATCTTATCTTCACTTTTTTCACCGGCCAAAGTATATGTACCACCGCCCAAGCTAATTTCAACCCTGTTCTTATCCATAATTACTCCTTTACATAAATGTCATTAAATGTCTCTAAGTGTAGCATTAAGTTTTTCTTTTAGTGCTTTTAATATATTACTATGAACAACTTCAACTTCATCGTCAGTAAGTGTTTTATTGACGTCTCTATATGTTAGGCTGTATGCAACACTTTTCATACCTTCAGAAACTTGTTTACCTTTATAAATATCAAATAACTTTATATTTTCCAATATTTCAGTACTTGCGTCAAATATTGTGTCTTCTATTTCACCAACTTTCATATTTTCATCCACTAATAAAGCAATGTCTCTTTTCGTTGATGGGTATTTTGGTAAGTGCTTAAACACAATTTCTTTATCCGAAAGTTCGTTAACTATTTCAAACATTATTTCACATACATATACCCTTTGAGATATATCGTAATTTTCCAAAACATCTGGATGAATTTCTCCCATTATACCTAATTCAACATCTTCATTTTTAGTTTTAGTAATAATCCTTGCACATCTTCCTGGGTGGTATACACCGTACTGTTTTTCGGTTATATACTTAATTTTGCCTACTCCCAAATTCAACAAAAGCTCATTTATTGCACCTTTTAAAGTAAAAAAGTCGACTTCTTCTCCATACATTCCAAGGCATATTGAGTAACTTTCATCAGGAAGGCTATTTGTATCTATAAAATTCTTAACAAAGGTATTACCTATTTCAAAAGCTGCTACATTATCAATTTTTCTAGCAAAGTTTCTTGATAATACTTCCATCATATTTGGAGTTAAAACCGTTCTCATTACCGAATTTTCTTCGCCTAGAGGATTTATTAAGCTAACAAACGCTCTTTCCCAAGAATCTTCATCGATATTTATTTTATCAACACCTTTAGGGCTTACGAAAGAATATGTTTGAATTTCATTAAATCCCATTGAGCACAATGTGTTTCTAGCTAAATCCCTTAAAGCTCTGTGTTTAGTAATTCCTGAAACCACATTACTTTTAGGAAGAGTAGTTGGCAAATTCTCATATCCATACATTCTAACAATTTCTTCTATAAAGTCCTCTTCTATTAACAAATCCTGCCGTACAGTTGGAGGAGTTACTTTCATGATATCATCCTTTAAGGAAACGCCCATTTCTAAGCTCTCAAAGACCTTAATCATGTACTCTTTATCCACATTTATTCCTAAAACCTTATTTACTCTATCTGCTCTAACATCAACTGGTTTAGACGAATATTTTTCAGGATAAACATCAATATTACCTTTCAATACAGTTCCAGACTCGGTAAGCTCTATTAAGTGACAAACCCTATCCGCTGCCTTTTCGCATTGATTAGGGTCTATGCCCTTTTCATACCTAGCAGAAGCCTCAGTTCTATGATTTAGCTCCTTAGATGCTTTTCTAATACCATTTTTATCGAATGTGGCTGATTCTATAACAACAGTATTGGTGTCTTCTAGGATTCCTGAATTTAGTCCTCCCATAATACCTGCTATCGCCACAGGCTTTACAGCATCATTAATCATTAAAATATTATCAGATAACTTTCTTTCTACTTCATCTAAAGTAGTAAATTTCTGCCCCTTTTGTGCAACATCAACTACTATTTTGCCGCCTTCTAGACTCCTTATATCAAAAGCATGCAACGGTTGTCCATATTCAAGCATTACAAAGTTAGTAATGTCAACGATGTTATTAATGGGTCTCATTCCAGCTTTTATTAGACGTCTTTGTAACCACCATGGAGATTGTTTAATCTTTACGTCTTTAATAATTCTAGCACTATATCTTTTACAAAGTGAAGATTTTATTTCCACATCAATATAATCTTTGGCATCTAAATCCGATTCTTTACAACTAGTATCCGGATATTCAAGCTCTGTACCTAAAGTTGCAGCAGCTTCCCTTGCCATTCCTATCATGGATAAGCAGTCTGATCTATTAGGCGTGATTTCAAAATCAATAATATAATCGTTCAAACCTAGAGCTTTGACAATATCATCACCTAATTTTACGTCTTCTTCTATAATCCAAATGCCATCTTTATGTGCAATTGGGACCACTTTATCATCTAAGCCAAGTTCACTAGCGGCACATAGCATACCATATGAAACTACACCTCTTAGCTTACCTTTAGTTATTTTAACTCCACCTTCTACCTTAGGTGCACCATGAAGCGGCCCAGGTATTTTACTATTATGAAGAGCTACAGGTACTACCGCACCTTCAAATATATTTGTTGCACCCGTTACTATTTGTACTAGTTCTTCCTTACCTATATTTATTTGGCAAACCACTAATTTATCTGCATCTGGATGCTTTTCAATTTTTTCTACTTTACCTATTACTACCTTTTCTATTCCTTGACAAAATTCTGTACAAGTCTCCAAATTGGAACCTGACATAACCATTCTGTCACAAAACTCCTCAGTAGTAACATTAATATCTGTATAATCTTTAATCCATTCTAGTGAAATTAACACAAGACACCCCCTATTTGAATTGTTCGATGAATCTCATGTCATTTTCATACATAAGCCTAATATCATCAATATTGTATTTAAGCATAGCGATTCTTTCAACCCCGACACCGAAGGCAAAACCTGTATACTTTTCTGTATCGATGCCTCCAACTTTTAAAACATTAGGATGAATCATTCCGCAGCCCAATACTTCAATCCAGCCGCTACCTTTACAAACTCTACAGCCTTTCCCTCCACATTTAAAGCATGAAATATCCATTTCTGCTGACGGTTCTGTGAACGGAAAATGGTGAGGTCTAAATTTAGTTTTCACTTCGCTTCCAAACATTTCTTTAGCAAACTTATCCAATACTCCTCTTAAATCACCCATAGTAATACCTTCATCTACTACTAGTCCTTCAATTTGGTGGAACATAGGTGAATGAGTTGCATCTGGCGTATCGCATCTAAAACATCTTCCTGGAGCCATTACCATAACCGGTGGCTTTTGTTTTTCCAAAGTCCTTATTTGAACTGGAGATGTCTGAGTTCTTAATAATATATCATCTGTAATATAAAAAGTATCCGTCATATCCCTTGCTGGGTGATTTGGCTCAGCATTTAAAGCATCAAAATTATAAAATACCGATTCAACCTCTGGACCTTCTGTAATAGAAAAACCCATTGATTTAAATATGTCACTAATTTCTTCAATAGTAACTGTAATCGGATGTTTGCTACCCAACTTCATTTCCTTGCCAGGTTCGGTAACATCTATAGTTTCATTCATTAATTTGAGGTCTTTTGCTTTGTCTTTAAAAAACTTTTTCTTTTCCTCAATTAACGTTTCAATTTCTGCCCTAGCTGTGTTAGCAGTCATCCCCAACTTTTTTCTTTCCTCAGGTTCTAACTTACCCATGGATTTTAATATTGAAGTAATTTCACCCTTTTTCCCTAAAAATCTTACCCTAATCTCTTCTACATCAGAAAGCACAACTGCATCATTTAACTGTTCCTTTGCTTCCTTAAGTATGCCATCTAATTTCTCTTGCATAATACCCCTCTAGTTTTCTAATTATTTTCTAACAGCTTCATACATGATAATGCTGGCTGCCACTGCAGCATTCAATGATTCCACATTATTATTCATTGGAATATTGACACTGATATCAGCTTTATCCATTAAACTCTCTCTTATCCCATTTCCTTCATTACCCACTATTAAAGCTATTCCATTTATTAGTTGGGTTTTATAATAGGGTTCGATTGCCCTAGGCGATGTTGTAACTAATTTGATTCCTTTTTCATTGATTATTTTTACCAAATCGAGTTCATTTTCAATTTCGATAATGGGTATTCTATTAATCAAACCTGCTGTAGCCCTCACCGTTTTGGGTGAATAAATATCTCCCGTTCCCTTTAATGTAATTATAGCTTTGTAATCTGCAGCTACTGCAGTTCTTATTATAGTTCCAATATTGCCCGGATCTTGTAAGCAATCAAGAATTAATAAATTATCTTTATTGCTAAGCGCTAAATCACTTAAATCTAATTTATTTTTCCTTAAAACTGCAATTACACCTTGGCTATTCTCAGTATCACTCAAATCTTTAAACAGTTTTTCACTTAAAAAAAACCTTTTCTTTTCAAATGGAAAATCATTCATCCCTTCGCATATGAATATAACCTCAATGGGGGCATTAACCTTTTTAGCTTCTTCTAAAAGATTAATACCCTCGATTAAATACAAACCAAAACGATCTCTGTATTTTTTCTGTTTCAGTTTTTTAGCTAATTTATATTTCTTATTATCTCCTGATTCGATAATCTTATCCATCTTTATTTTAAAAATTCAGGTACATCAAAATCCGAATCACTCATATTACTTTCATTATTAGAACTCATCAGTTCGCTTAAATCCATTTCCGTAGCATCCATACCATCTACAATAGTTGAATTAGATCCTTTTTTTACAGTTGCCGTTGTATCTAACCCTCTATTGAATTCAGTAGCAATTAAAGTAATGGAAACTTGGTTCGCCAATTCTTCGTTTACAGTTGCACCAAATATTATATTAGCTTCAGGGTCTGCTTCTTGTTTGATTTTTTCTGCAATAGTACTAATGTCCAACATTCCCAAGTCATAACCTCCAGCAACATAAAGCAATATAGCTTTAGCTCCGTCAATACTTGTTTCAAGCAATGGACTTTCAACAGCATTTTTAACTGCTTCTTCTATTCTATTTTCTCCATTACCAATGCCTACTCCCATGTGGGCAACGCCTCTGCCTGTCATAATTGTCTTAACATCGGCAAAATCTACATTTACAAGTCCATACTCTGATATCAAATCAGATATTCCTTGAACACCTCTTCTTAATACATCATCTGCCATTGCAAATGCTTCTATCATAGAAGTATTTTGTTCACTTGTAGAGATAAGCTTATCATTTGGTATAATAACTAATGAATCTACAAAGTTTCTTAAATATTGTACCCCTTGGTCTGATCTATCTTTTCTCTTTTTCCCTTCAAAGGAGAATGGTCTTGTTACAACTGCAACAGTCAAAGCACCTGAGTCCATAGCAGCCTTAGCTACAATTGGTGCCGAACCAGTACCTGTTCCTCCTCCCATACCTGCTGTTACAAACACCATGTCTGCGTCCTGCAAGTAACTTGTTATTTCATCTAGCGTTTCTTCAGCAGCTCTTTGACCAATTTCTGGATTGGCTCCTGCTCCTCTACCGCCAGTTAATTTTTCACCTATCTGAATTTTAGTTTCCGCTTTACATCTCGAAAGCGCCTGTCTATCTGTGTTTATAGCTATAAAGGAAACACCTTGCAGTTCAGCATCTACCATTCTATTAATGGCATTGCATCCGCCACCGCCTACTCCCACGACCTTAATTATTGCAGCATTCTCTTGTTGTGACACGAAATCAGATACAAATTCTAACATACTGACCCTCCTAATTTTAAATATATCAATATAATACCACATGTTGTGATAAATTGCACGAGTTAAACTAATTTTTTTGTATTTTCATCTACTATTCCACTTCAGGATTATATGATATTCCATCACCTTCCGTTATGTATAAAGTGCCTCTTGTGATTCCATCATTAAACATAGTAGCTAATGTTTTTTGAATATCTCCAGACTCTATTGAATGTAACATATTATCCGGTGCACCCTTACAAACTAATGAATTAAATATATATGCATTTATGAAAAGTTCGGACATTTCAATTTTAATAAAATATAAATCACCACTTTCCATGGCATTAAGCATCTTTAAAGTGTTTTTAAGCACAATTTTTTCTTCCGCTTCTAAACTTTCACCTTCATTAACTTTAGTTAGCGTAAGACCTTTTAATATGGTTACCTTTGGTTTCGTTTCTGAAATCCTAAGTACCATACCTTCACTGTCTATTAATATGTATTTATCACCATACGTAGCCGCTGCTATTTGTTTTCTTTCGTCTATTTCAATAATTATTTCATTAGGAAGTCTTCTAGTAACACTCGCGTTGTCAATATACGGACTTGCAGTAAGTCTAGATATTGTTCTTCCACTGTCTACTCCAAAGAAAAGATTGGAACCTCCTTCTACATCGGCCATAATTATTATTTCATTGTCTGCAAAATATGAATTCCCTTCAACTGTTACTTTTCCCAAGTTGAAAAAACTGCTGGTTAAAAATACAGCAATAGCAGAAATTATAACTAAAGATAAAACTATCCTTAACAAATAGTGTTTTTTTCTTCTTTTCTTTTTCTTTCTAAGGTTATTCTTAGCTTCTTCAGTCATAATACTACTCCTGGAAAATTGTATTTACTATAGCATCTAATGCTAAAGGCATTGAAGCTTCTTCGCTGCCTTTTTCCATAGCTTTAATGCATTCAGGGTCCGTAACAAATCTTTTAACATATTCTATAATATTTGATATCATCTCTTCATCTTCATCTACAATCACAGCTCCACCTTTTTCAACAACTGACATTGCATTATGGTACTGGTGGTTACCTGTTACATTGGGTGATGGTATTAATATAGATGCTCTTTTACACATTGTTATTTCTGCTAATGATAAAGCTCCTGCTCTTCCTATAACCAAATCTGCAGCACCCAAATAATTGGGCATATCTGTTATATAATCTTTTATTGATACATTATTCAAATCCATTTCACAAAAATGATTGATTACTTTCTCGTAGTATAATTCTCCTGTACCAAAAAGTATATGTACTTTTTTATTATTTGCATATTCTTCTATCACCTTGATCATTGAATCGTTAATAGATTTAGCACCTTGACTGCCACCAAAACTAAATATTACGAACTTATCTTCGGGAATTCCTAGAATTTTTCTAGATTCTTCTTTGGAGATACTATAAAAAGATTCTCTTACAGGATTACCAGAATAAACTATATTTTTATTGTCTAAGGTAGTAAAATACTTTCTAGCTCCTTCAAACCCTATAAATACTTTGTTGACATACTTAGATAGTTTTCTATTAGCCATCCCGGGATATGCATTTTGTTCATGCAAATAGAGTTTTGTTCCATATTTTTTACCTGCCAGTATTACTGGGTAACTTACATAACCACCTGTACCAATAATAACGTCTGGTTTAAAATTCTTCATAATATTATATGCTTGTTTTTTGCCTTTTAAAACAGATTTAATTGTTTTAAAAATGGCAAATATGTTTTTTCTATCTACCCATCTTGCATTTACGTATTTTATATCAAATCCGCTTTTGGGAACTATGTTAGCTTCTAAGCCTCCTTTAAAACCAATATATAGCAAATTAGTTTCAGGAAACCTTTCTTTAATCTTATCTCCAATTGCTATTGCAGGATAAATGTGTCCACCTGTTCCTCCGCCAGTAAGTATTATATTCATTTTTTACCTCCACTTTTCTTGGAAATATTTAATAATATGCCCATACTTATCATGAATATAATCAGTGAAGTTCCTCCGTAGCTAATGAAAGGTAATGTGATACCTGTAGCTGGCATCGAAGCAGTCACCACTGCCACATTAATAATCACTTGGAACGCTAGCATCATAGTAATACCACTTGCTATCAACATACCTAGTTTATCCGACGCCTTTAAAGCAACCTTAAAGCCTTTGTAAATCAAGATTATATATAGCATCATTATAATTATTATTCCTGTGAAACCTAACTCTTCACCAATTATTGCCATAATAAAGTCATTTTGTGGTTCTGGAAGATACAAATATTTGGTTACACTATTACCAAGTCCTCTACCAAAAATCCCTCCATTTCCAAGGGCAATTAAAGATTGGGATACTTGGTATCCTTCTCCCAGTCTATTTTCAAACGGATCAACCCAATTGGTCAATCTAAAATACCAATGGGTATCCTGCTTAAACATCAATATATAAGTGATTCCCGCTGATAAAATTCCAGTTAAAATTAACAAGTAGCCTGAATTCATTCCAGCCACAAACATTATCCCTATTATTAATGCACATACTACTATAGCGGTGGATAAATTAGGTTGCACAATTATTAGTAATGCATAAAATATCATTATTAAAAAGAGCGGCAACATACCTCTGAACTCTCTAATTTTGTTTGGTTTATTGTAAATATATGAAGATGTGAATAAAATAGCTGCTAATTTTGCAAATTCACTAGGCGTTATTCTTGTATGTCCAATTTCAATCCATCTAGTAGCAGAATTAACTGTAACCCCAAAATCCGTAAAAACAAGAATTAAAAGAATTAAGCTACCGAACAAAATAGGAATTTGAAATCTCCCATATATGTGATAATCGATATGCATACATGCTAACATCCCTACTAAACCTATGGCAGCAAATGTGCATTGCTTCCTTAAATAGTAGTAAGGATCACCATCTCCCACATTCATGGTCGAATAATAACTTGCACTAAAAACCATTACTATCCCGAATACAACAAACCCCAAAACAAGTAGCATTATTATAAAGTCAAATTCTCCTTTTTTGCTTAATAAATTATTATTCACATAGACTCCTTTTAATTATTTAATAGTGCTACGCAACTTTTAAAATGCTTTCCTCTTTGTTCAAAACTGTAATACATATCCCAACTGGCACATGCTGGAGAGAGCAGAACATTATCATCCTTTTCAGCTAATTCATAACTCCTAGCCACACAAGCATTCATATCTTTTTCAACATAAATACTACTTATACCTGCTTTCTTAGCGCTACTCTCTATTTTATTTGCATCTCTTCCCAATAAAACTAAGTGTTTCACTTTACCTACTAAAGCCTTACCTAATTCATCGAAATTTTGGTTCTTACCATCTCCGCCTGCAATTAATATAATATTCTTTTTTATAGCATTTAAAGCAATTATTGTAGCATCCGTATTAGTGCCCTTAGAATCGTTATAATAGTTGATACCATCCACCATACCAACATATTCTATTCTATGTTCAACACCATTGAACTCTAATATACCTTTTGTGATATAAACAGAATCAATTCCGGCAAAATAACTGATAGCAGATGCTGCTAGCACATTTTCCAAATTATGATCTCCTAGTATCTTAATCTGTTCAACCCTACATATTTCAATTTTCTTATTTTTATCTTCGGCTATCATAATTTTACCATCATCAATATACGCACCATATTCAAGTTTTTCCAACCTACTAAACGGAACTATTTTAGATTTTGCATTCTTTGCTAATTCAAAACAGGTTTTATCGTCATAGTTAATAATCAAATGTTCATCTGCTGCCTGATTTTCAAATATTCTTGCTTTTGCACCTCCATATGCTTCCATTGTTTTATGTCTATTCAAATGGTCTGGTGTTAAATTTAATATCGCAGATATTTCTGGATTAAAATACTTAATAGTTTCTAACTGAAAACTACTAGTTTCTGTAATTAACCATTTATCAGGAGAAGATTTAACTGATTCAGAAATCAAAGCAACACCAATATTACCAGCGATGGAACTATTAGTTCCTGCCTTTTGAAAGATTTCACCTACTAATGTTGTGGTCGTTGTTTTACCGTTTGTTCCAGTGATAGCTATATATTTACCTTCACCAATTCTAAATGCTATTTCAAGTTCTCCGATAATTTCTGCGCCGCTATTTTTTGCCTCTTTTATAAAATCCAAATTGGGAGGAACACCTGGGCTAAGAACTAACATATCAAATACAGTCATATCTTCAGGCACTTCATTTAAATAATACTTAATATTTTTACTATCAAAATATGAGAGCAACTGTGGTTCTACTTTTGATTTATCTTTATTATCTTGGATTGTTACATCTCCGCCTAAAGTTATTAACGCCTGAGCGGCTGCTATGCCCGATTTCCCTAATCCAATTATTAGAATTTTTTTACCAATTATATTTTTTAAATTACTTTTTAACATAATATCATCTCCCAATTATACGGCAATTAAATACCCCAAAACACTCACTATAATCGTTACTATATAAAACATCAAAACAATCTTTTGTTCTCCCATTCCACCCAGTTCAAAATGGTGATGTAAGGGAGCCATTTTAAATATTCTTCGGCCACCGCTTACTTTAAAATATGCAACTTGAATTATTACAGACAATGCTTCTAAGACATATATTAAACCTATAATAGGTATTATTAACTCCATCTTCAATACAACTGCAGCACCTACTAGTGCTCCACCAAGCGCTAAGGATCCCGTATCTCCCATAAAGATTTTAGCAGGATATTTATTATGAACTAAGAAACCTCCACAAGCTCCAGCTAAAGCTGCCATTGCAACTGTCATATTATCGTTTCCAAGTTTTAATGCAATTAACGCAAAGGTAAAAGCAACTATTAATGTTACACCTGAAGCTAGTCCGTCCAAACCATCTGTTAAATTGACACTGTTTGTAACAGCCAAAACCACAAATATGACAAATGGTATAAACATAGAGCCAAAATCAATATATTCATTTATAAAAGGCACATAAACTAAAGTGGCATCTTTCATTCCATTGACTATAGAAAATGCAAATATTGTGGCAACAATAGTTTGTAATAGCAATTTCTGCCATGCTCTCAACCCTAAATTATTTTTCTTTATAGCTTTATTATAGTCATCTATAAATCCAATTATCCCATATGCTAAAGTAATACTAATTAATAGATATGTGCTTGGACCCATTCTTCCATCTAATAAAATCCCCATTATCATACCACATAAAATTGCAATGCCCCCCATGGTAGGCGTTCCCTCTTTTTTAAAATGTGATTTAGGTCCAGCTTTTCTTACAAATTGACTAAATTGCCTATGTTTTATGTAAGGTATTATTACTGCCGTGAGTAGTCCTGCAGATATTGCTCCTATTGTAAAAATTATTATAACTTGAGGTAAATACATGTTTTTTTTCTCCTAATCTATATTCTCTATTTTTTCTACCAATTTTTCTAAAGCCATTCCTCTAGAAGCTTTGACTAAAATACTATCTCCTTTTTTTAGGATGTCAGCAAGAAGTGGATATAACTCTTCCTTAGATTTAAAATAATATATCTTTTCAATTTTACCTTGCTTTCTAGCCGCTTCAGCAATGTCCACAGCATTTTCACCAATCGATATTAAAACATCCAAACCAGTCTCTGATGCATATTTACCCACTACTTCGTGGGAATGTTTTGTGCTTTGACCCAATTCATACATATCACCTAAAATGGCGATTTTCCTCTTACCTTCCATGGATTTTAGACTTTCCAATGCGGAACACATGGATTCTTTACTAGCATTATACGTATCATCTAATATAAGGTACTTATCTGTTTCGTTGATTTCTAATCTATTTTTTGTCATATGCAAATCTTCTAACCCCTGTATTGTTTCATCAACTTTAAATCCAATCATCAAAGATGCTGCAATGGATAATACCGCATTAATTGCATTATGGGCGCCAATTAGGGGGAGATTTATATTATACTCATGATCTAAATATTTCAAATCAAATTTTATGCCCAATGTTCCTAAATTTCTAATGTTTTTAACAACTAAATCTGAATTGCTATCGCCTACTGTCACAATTTCAAAATTATTTTCAGTTAAATCATTCACCAAATCTTTGTCCAACAAATCACAAGTATTATTAATTATTAAAGTATTTTTCTTATTAAAATATGAAGTTATCTTTAGCTTTTCTTTCAATATCCCTTCTCTAGTATTATGAATTTCAATGTGGGAAGAACCAATAGTAGTAATTATTGCAATATCCGGTTTAACGATTTCCGCCAGTCTACCTATGTGTCCATCATAGCCCATCCCCATTTCCACTATCACAACTTCTAAAGTGCTATCAAAAGTAAATATTGTTAAAGGCACGCCTATATCATTATTCAAATTCCCTATATTTCTTTGAGTCTTGTATTTATTCTTAATTATGCTATACAAAAGATCCTTGGTAGTAGTTTTCCCAACACTACCTGTTATGCTAATTTTCTTAACATTTAAGTTCTCCAAATATGCTTTGGCTAATTCTTGTAATGCATTAAGGGTATCATCAACCATTATTATATTTATATCTTCATATTCAGACATTTTCTGATTCCATAGTTCATCAGAAATAATTATAGCTCTACATCCATTGTCATATACTTGTTCTAAAAATTTATGTGCATCATGCTTCTCGCCAATGAGTGATATAAATATGCTATTTTTTGAAGTTTTTCTTGAGTCTATGCAAACTTCATTTACTTCAAATAAAGAATTTCCTTTAGTTAATTTCCCATTAACATTGTTTAAAACAAATTTTAAATCTATTGTATCCATTTCTACTCCCAATATATCTGGACAGTTTCTCCAGGATTAATTTTATCTCCAGCCTTTGGATATTGATCAACAACTGTAAATTTTTCATCAATTTCCCTTGAAGGCGACACATTCCATTTTAGCCCTAGACATTTTATCATATTTATTGCCACTCCGCTATCATAACCTGTGATTTTAGGTACTGTAATGCTATTACTATTTAGCTCCGCTTCTTCTTCATTTGTATAATTAGGCTGGACATTTAGATATACCAAAGATTTTTCAAGTATTTCTTTTGCTGGCGGCCCTGCTGTCTGTGATCCATAGTAATTGCCCTTTGGATTATCTACTATAATCAAAACTGCAATCTTTGGTTTATCCATTGGCGCCATGCAAATAAATGAAGAATTGGTATCATCAGAATAACCTCCACTTGCATCTGCTTTATATGCCGTTCCCGTTTTACCTCCAACTCTATATCCTGCTACTTGGGCAAATTTGCCTCCACCATCAGTGATATAGTATTCCATTATTTCTCTCATTTCTTCAGCAGTTTCTTCAGAAACAACTCTTCTTACAACTTCGTCTTTAAATTGATTGATAATATTACCTTCGTCATCAGTTATTCTTTGAACTACCTTTGGCTGCATTAGTTCACCACCATTACCCATAGCACAAACTGATGTTATCAATTGTATAGGTGTAACTGCAATACCATGTCCATAACCCATAGTAGCTAAATCCACTGAAGTCATATTATCTAAATCCTGCAAAATAGCAGTTCCTTCGCCGGGAAGATCTATTCCTGTAGGCTTGGTGAATCCATAAAGTTCTAAATATTTATAATAATTTTCTTTCCCCAAATCAAGAGCCACCTTAGCCAATGCTGGGTTACATGAATTTCCTACAGCCTCTTTTATAGACTGAATTCCATGACCCACAGAGCTCCAACAATGCAAAGTTGTATCTGCAACAGTTATTTGTGTATTACATGAATAAGTAGATTCTTCTTTTGTAGTTCCTTCCTCTATAGCTGATGATGCACAAATTAGTTTAAACGTAGAGCCTGGTTCATATACATCACTTACTATTGGATTCCTCCACATATTATTAAGATAGTCTGATTGTTCTTGATAAGATAAAGCTTTAAACTCTTCGTATTCTTCATCGTCAACAGGCCTATATGGCTCATTCGGATCGTAATCCGGAACAGTCGACATTGCAAGTATGTTTCCTGTGTCTGGTTCCATTACAACGCATGTTATCTTATCTGCATTTGTACTTTCCATTGCAGCATCCAAGGCATCTTCAACATAATGGCCAATAACTTCATCTGTAGTTAATAAGAGATTATATCCATCTTGTGCTTCAAAATATAGTTGATCTCCTTGTGCTAAAGTATTGCCCTCTCTATCGGTATTTTTAACCCAGCGGCCGTATACTCCTGTTAATACATCATTGTATTCATATTCAAGTCCATATCTCCCAGTATTGTCAGATGTCATTGAGCCTAATAATTGAGACATAAAATCACCATTAGGATAAACTCTTTGCGTAGATGTTCTTATCACTATAGACTCATAATCCAAGGCTTTGATTTTGTCGACAACGGAATAATCATATTCATCACCCAACTGAACCATATTACTGTCTTCTGTTAAAGCTTCAATAATCTCCTCTTCCGTTAATTCCATAGCTTTCATCAAGTCTTCTACAACTTTTTCCTTTTGCTCATCTTTTTGACTAACATAAAGGCTTTGATTATATGCAAAGATTTTATAGCTTTGTGCACTTATGGCCAGTTCTTTACCGTTCCTATCATATATGCTACCACGACTTGGTTCGATATCAATTTCTGCCGTTTGTATCATTGCTGCTTCAGCTTTTAAATCAGTCGCCTTAACTACTTGTATATATGCTACTCTAAATACAAGTAAAGCAAATATAGTAATAATAACTAAAAAAGATACCCCTAGCCTATTCTTGTTTGATTTATTAATCTTTTTAGTATACTTTACTTTTTTTCCCATACTTGTCTCCATTAATTAGAAAAAATAGCCACTTATTCATTATATCAAAGAATCAGTGGCCTTGCTAACATACTTTAAGTAATTTTAATTATATGCCTCTTGTTTTATCAAATTTGCAAGACTTCCCGAAGGCATATTATCATCGCTAACATATATACATTTACTAGGATCAGGATATATCATCCCTAAATCATTAATAGCAGTATCTTCTATATATTCAATTTTGCTTGCTTCTCCAATTTTTATATTTAAGCTATCTATTTCGGATTGTAAGTATATATTCTCTTTCTCAAGCTCATTATTTATATTTCTTATATCAGCTGCATAAGCAGACATGAAAACTACTAGTATAAGAATTATTCCTACGATTACAAAACTAAGAATAATTTTACCCTTATGTATAATATCATACGTAGTAGTCTTACTTATATTATCAACTTGTTTCTTCCTTGCCTTTTCTTTTCTTTCCTTCTGGCGCTCTTTTATATTAGGTTCATCAAAATATGGATTCCTTGCAAAATATGAATCACTGCTAAATTCCCCTATTGAATTGTAACCAACAGCCGAAGCATATCTTTCAGAATACATCTCACACCTCATATTTTTTCAATAACTCTTAATTTTGCACTCCTTGATCTAGGATTAGATTCCAATTCTAATGGTGATGCAATTATAGGTTTTTTAGTGACTTTTCTAACATCTGCAACTTTTCCACAAACACAAACCGGCAATTCTTTTGGACATGTGCAAGGATTAAGCCTGTCATTAAACTTATCTTTTACAATTCTATCTTCTAACGAATGGAATGTAATAATCGATAGTCTTCCATCGGAATTTAAAACATCAATATAAGAATCTATGGAGTTTTCCAATGCATCGAGTTCACCATTAACCTCAATTCTTATCGCTTGGAAAGTTCTTTTACCTGGATGAGGTCCATTTCTTCTAGCCCCTTTGGGTACCGCAGCTTTTATTATCTCTACCAATTCACCAGTAGTTTCAATTTCTTTTTCCTTTCTTGAATTTACTATGAATTTAGCAATCCTTGATGCCCATTTTTCTTCGCCATATCTATTTATAATTCTAAATAATTCATTTTCTGAGTAGTCGTTCACTACATCATATGCTGAGAAATGATCATCTTCATTCATTCGCATATCGAGTTTCACATCTTGCATATATGAAAACCCTCTATCCCCATTGTCCAATTGGAAGGAGGATACGCCCAAGTCCATTAATGCTCCATCAATTTTGCTAATTGATAAGTTTTTCAAAATATTTTTAATATTACTGTAATTGTCGTGAATGAAGATTTTATTACAATTAAATTCTTTAAGTCTATCTTTAGCGGCATCTAATGCTGCTTTATCTCTATCAATACCGATTAGAACCCCATCTTTAGAAAGCTTTTCACATATACCATGTGAATGTCCACCACCACCTAATGTTCCATCAACATAAATACCATTAGGTTTAATTTTTAAATTTAAGATTATTTCATCATATAAAACTGATACATGCTTAAATTCCATTTCTTCCTCCTAGTAAAGTCCAGAAAGTGCATCAGCAATATCTTCCTCACTATATGCATTTTCACTTGAAAGGTTGTACATGTCTCTATCCCAAATTTCTATAACCTTATTTGCACCTATTGTTATAAGCTCTTTATCAATTCCTGCATACTCTTTAAGCTCATCTGTAATAACAATTCTGCCTTGACTATCAATATTACACTCGATGGCATTACCGCTTAAGTTTCTAATAAATGCCCTTATGCGTTTATCCGACTGTGGCAAACTATCGAGTTTTTCCATCTGTGCTTCCCATCTTTCAACTGTATAAATATTCAAACATTTATCTAATCCTTTTGATACAAAACACTTTCCTTTAAGGAGGTCTCTATGCTTTGAAGGCACAATTATCCTGTTTTTTTGATCGATCGTATTGAAATATTTGCCAACAAATCTATCAGACATGATAATCCTCCTTTTAATTTATCTCCATTCTACACCACTGTGCACCATTTAGCAATAATTTTATGGGTAAATTACACCACTAAATATAATAAAATATTATTTTTTACATGAATTTCTTTATAAAAAAATGAGCAAACACTATATATTGTGTTTGCTCATTTTTATCACTGCATATTCAGTTGTTTGTCTTTTAAGCTTCTCTAAGTTTGAACTCCCAAGCGCAATGGCAGCTTTTATCCCTTACATCAGGGAAACAAGATAAACATTCGCATTCAAATCTATCATCAATGGTCTTTGCAAAATCCCCATATTCAATAATTCCAACAGGTTTACATGGATGGAAGTCCATCCCCTTTCTTTCCCTTGCATGCTGTACCCTACATTCTAGCATTCTATAAATTAATGAATCTTCTGTTCTAATAATTTCGTCCTTCGAAAAATTCGCATAAAATCTGAGTTTCAAAGCCTTCTCTAACCCGTCAAATCCACTTCTTTCAGGCAAACTTAAAAATTTCTTTATTTTATTTGCCTCTATAACAGTAAAATCTTCCCAAACTTTGCAATCATTGTCCATGGCTTCATCCATTCCATGTGTTTTTTCAAATCGCTGAAACCAAAGCCCATCCATTGCAAGCCAATTTTTTGAATAAATCTCAATTAAATCCATCAATTCTTCTTTTGTAAAGCTTTCCAAGTAAGGATTCATCATCTTATGCACCTCTAATTCCTATTTCTGCTTCCATATTTAACTTATCATCTATTTTTGTATAAAAATTGTATACTTTATCTGCTCTAATATCAATGTTAAGGGAACTTCTTTCCTCACTTCTATATATAGATATATTATCTTTTAGTTTAGCTTCCTTCATATACCTTATATTAATTGAAGTTATGAAGCTGTTTTGCATATTGGGAATATTATCATATATGATTTTTAAATATTTGGTATTATTCATATGTCTATTAATATCTGTGTCACTTAGTTTTACTATATGTTTATCAACTTCCTCGAAGCCCAACTCCTTAGGAATCCTAAATCTGCTTTTAATATTCAATTCCAATGGTTCATCAATATCATACATTGACATATCATAATCATCATATTTTACTAACTTTTTTGTGTCAACCTTTACCAATGCCCAATTGCTCATTGCACTAGCCAGTATTTCGCCATTTCTTATTACTTCATAAGCCCTTGGAAAATTAGCTGCCCTTCCTTTTATATGCCAAGTATTAATTAAAACTCTATCATATTTTTTGATTGGTTTAAATATTTCAACATTCATTCTACTTACTATAAACGTATAACCCATATTATATAGTTTTTCACATTCAATTGCTTGATCTCTACTTTGATGATCAGCCGCTTCTTGCATATACATCTGTAATTGTTCGGGTCTTACCACACTATTAAAATCTATATCATGGGAAGTTATATTAAAATATTCTCCGTATTTCATCTGCTTTAATCCTCCTTAATTAATAAAATGCTTGCACCTTCAACTAATGCTTGTCCTAAAAAAACGGCAAATATGCAAAAGGTTACACTTAATGCAACGTATGCTAAACCTGCTAACGTATTACCTGTATAAAACAAATCTTGAGATTCCAAAGCAAAAGAAGAAAATGTAGTGAACCCACCACACAAACCTACTTTTAAAAAAAGAATCCAGTTATCATTTAATACGCCACTTTTCATTGCCGTTGCAACTACTATACCTATTATTAAGGAACCAATTATATTTACAAGAAGCGTCATGTATGGAAATTCCATTTTAGCTACGGGTATACTTGTCATAAGATACCGCATAACTGCTCCTGTAAATCCCCCTAATCCTACCATTAAACAATTTATCAAATCACTAAGCCTCCATTTATCCCAATAATCTGTCCCGTTATATATGAAGCTCTATCTGATCCTAAAAATTCCATAGCATCTACTACTTCCTTTTTATATCCCAATCTACCTAAAGGAATATTGTCAATCATCTCAATTTTTTCTTCACCAGTAAATATTTTATTCATATCAGTATCTATTAAACCAGGAGAGATGCAATTCACATTAATATTTGATGGTGCCAACTCTTTCGCTAGTGCTTTAGTCATCCCAATAATTCCTGCTTTTGCAGATGAATAAGCAACCTCACAGGAAGCTCCCACTTCTCCCCATATCGAAGAAACGGTAAT
>DATFJV010000111.1:0-3622 GCA_035268985.1 Anaerovoracaceae bacterium
ACGTATTTTAGAAGCAATTAAAGCGATAGTAGAATCAAATAATTCTCTCTTTGGTGCTATGAATATGTACTACAAACTTCGTGATGACAAGGGCTTTACATGCGGTCATAACCGCGTCTATCGCATTATGTGTATTAATGAGGTAGGAAATGGAAATTTTTGCTAGTGTTTTCCCTTTATTATTTTTGCTAGCATTATTAGCAGGTTCAATTATACAGGTTGTTAAATTCTTCAAAAAAATCTAGGGATAAATGACGAAAAAAAGAAATATGATTTATCTTTGGTTTATGCCGCTGTAAAGCTTAACGAAGAATTAAAGGAAAAGGAAGATTTAGACGTAGAGGAAGAAATGAAAATACTAACAAAATATTTTAACAATTCTTATGATATTTACAATAAATTATAGGATTGAGATACATAAAAAATAAAATAAACAATATTTGAATAACAAACAACTGAAAATAATCAGGTGCTTGTTATTTTTTGTATTAAACGGTATTTTTTGTAGGTTTAATGGGTATTTAACGAAGAATACCCATATATTTTGACTTTATTTGTGGATTATGGTAACATCAACTGCGGTGAAAAGGAGAAATATATGATAGATAAATCGAATAGTATATTGGATAAATTTATTGACAATACGAAGAGAAGTAATAAATATATAAAGATAATATTTGTATTAATAATAATGTTACTGACAGCTAGTTATCCCATATTGGATTATGCAATGGCGGAAGAAGTTAATGTGAGTGATGAAAGTATTACTAATTCAATTAATAAAGTTTACGATACCCGATGTAAAACAGTAGAGGATTTTTTAGTTGAGCAAGGAATTGACTTAGGTGAAAACGATATTGTAACTCCTAGCCTTGATTCTGAAATTATAGATGGTATGGATATCGAAATCAAAAGAGCCTTTGACATTAACATAACAATTAAAGGAGAAGAAGGCCAATATTTTGGAATACCTGGTACAGTAGGGGAAACTTTAATAGCCAATGGCATTGCCTATGATGATGATGATGTTATATCTCCTGCAGTAGATGAATTTATGAGGCATGACACGGGAATAACTGTAAAGGTAATAGAGTCTGAAGAAGAAGTTGTTAAAGAGGGAATAAAATTTAAGACTAATGTAGACTATGATGATTCTTTAGCACTGGGTGCTACAAATGTTATTAAAGAAGGGGTTAACGGCGAAAAAGAGGTTAAATATTTAATTACCTATGAAGACGATGAAGAGATAAAAAGGGAAATGATAGAGGAAATTGTAATAAAAGAAGCTGTAAACGAAGAAATGGTAGTTGGAACTAAAGGTGCCACTGCTATGCCATCTGAAGGTGGTGGTACCATTGACGGTGATACATATGTAAAGATGTATGATAATGTTAAAGCATATGCATATTATGTGGAACCTTCGGTTAATCCTAATCCTATAGCAGCTTCTGGAAATCCCCCGACTAGAGGAACTTGTGCGGTTGATCCAAGGGTTATCCCATTGGGAACTAGGCTTTACATAGAAGGTTATGGAGAGGCCGTCGCAAATGACACTGGCGGAGACATTATAGGTAAAACAGTGGACTTATACATGAGCAGCACCCAAGAATGTTATAACTGGGGAGTAAGATATATAAAAGTATATGTTTTGGAATAGTAAAAATTGAATAAATATCTTGTATATGTTATAATTAATAAGGATATTGCTTAGTTAATATGAAAGGAATAGATATGAAAACTATTAAGATTATTACAGCAGTTCTAAGTTTAGTAGCATTAGTTACTGGCATAGTGGGAGTTATTATAATGTGTACAGACAAGAAATATTAATATTGCCTCTGGATAAATCCGGAGGTTTTTTAGTGAAGGAACTTGATGAAAAGGCATTTTGCTTATATGCTAATATGTAACGACGATTCCATATATAGCGGTTATACTAATGATTTGAATAAGAGAATAAAAGCTCACAATTTAGGGAAAGGTGCTAAGTATACAAAGTATAGAAAACCTGTAGGCTTGGCATATTTTGAGTGTTTTGATAATAAATCTGAAGCAATGCAAAGGGAGTCTGCTTTTAAAAAGCTTACTAGAGATAAAAAAGAAGAATTAATTGCCAAGGGGGGCTTGAATATGAATGAAGACAAAATATTGAAGATGTCTAATTACGAAGAAATCTTTTGGGAAAACAAAGATAAAAATATGATATTTGATATTCCTTTTAATATGAATGATATTAAAGAGGCAGAGGAGAGATTGGTCAGGTTTGCTCCATACATTTCAAAAGCTTTTCCACAAACAAAAAAGTCTAATGGGATAATTGAGTCACCACTAGTTGAAATTGAAAATATGAAAAGGTTTTTAGAAGAATATAATGAAATAAAAATTAATGGGAAAGTGTTTCTTAAATGCGATAGCCATTTGCCAGTTTCCGGATCAATTAAGGCGAGAGGTGGAGTTTACGAAGTTTTGAAATTTGCTGAGAATATTGCTGTAGAAAATGGAATGTTAAATGTTAATGATGATTATAGCGTTTTAGTGGAAGATAAATTTCAGAATCTATTTGGCAAATATAAGGTGGCGGTTGGTTCGACAGGAAACCTTGGACTTAGTATAGGAATAATTAGTGCTAAGCTTGGATTTAATGTTACAGTTCATATGTCATCAGATGCAAGGCCTTGGAAAAAGGATTTGCTTAGAGAAAAAGGGGCTACTGTAGTAGAATATCAAGAAGATTATCAAAAGGCTGTAAAAGAAGGACGAAAAGAAGCAAAGGGAGATCCCTATTGTCATTTTGTTGATGATGAAGGTTCTGAAGATTTGTTTTTAGGTTATTCCGTTGCTGCATTGAGATTAAAAAATCAGTTAGAAGAAAAGAAAATTAAAGTTGATAAGGATAATCCGTTATTTGTATATATTCCATGTGGAGTAGGAGGAGCACCAGGTGGTGTTACTTTTGGCCTTAAGGAAGTTTTTGGGGATGATGTCTTTGTTTATTTTGCGGAGCCCACCCATGCACCTTGCATGACTCTTGGATTATTGACTAAAAAGCACAATGAAATATCGGTTTATGATATAGGACTAGACTGTAAAACAGTGGCAGATGGGCTTGCTGTTGGAAGACCTTCTAGGCTAGTAGGAATAATAATGGAGAAGTTATTGGATGGTGCTTACACGGTCGATGATGACAAATTATTCACCATGCTATATAAACTTGATAAGGTAGAAAACATAAAAATTGAGCCATCCGCTTGTGCAGGGTTTTTTGGAACTTTATGGGCTAGTGCAAACCGAAATTTTGATAAAGGAAATCATATAATATGGGCTACAGGTGGGGATATGGTTCCCAAAGAAGAAATGGCCAAATATATCAATATCGGTCGCTGTGATTAATCATGCTTCTTAATTTACCACTAGTAACTTTCTTATCGGGTTTTTTATTATAGTATTCAATACTGAAAGACATATGTTCATCTTCGGTTATTATTAAACCATAGGAACCGTTGCTTCCGTCAGAGGGCCTTGATATGCTCCCTGGATTAAAAAGTTTAATTCCATCATTTTCTCCAATATATGGTATATGGGTGTGCCCGAATACTGCGCAAATGCAATCGGCTTCTTTGGC
>DATFJV010000112.1:0-4026 GCA_035268985.1 Anaerovoracaceae bacterium
AAATCTCTTTCAATTCTATAATCATTAATATTAGTATATTCCCCAGCTAGCTCTGCGTAAAATAGATGATCTTTAGCAAAGTCTGATGGATCACTTGAATAAATTCTTGTTATACCGTTATTTGCCATATTCCCTCCGATACATAATTAAAACAGTTTTTCATATAATGTTTAATTATATATTACCTGACACTTTCTGTAAAGCAACATTTCAATGTTTAAGCTTAATAACCCTTTCTATAATTATTGATATTTGAGCAAAATGTTTATTATTCAGCTTTATATAAATTCAACTAAAAAGCAATATTTATATATCTTTTGCATTTATTGATTATAGACTTTGTATATTCCTTGTGATAGAATGGCCTCAATAAAAGAAACTATTAGAAAAGGAGCGATAAAATGTCAACTTTAAGAGAACGAAATGCAGAACGTTTGAAGGCAAGTATAGCAAGCGAAAAATGCGATGCCCATGGAGTGTTCAATTTCTACACCTTCCCGTTCTTCAAAGCGCTAACTGATGTGGATTTAAAAGAATACTTCCACAATCCACAAGTGACTTTAGAATGCCAAATTGAAGCTTATGAAAAATTAGACGGAATAGGAAATCCTTTACCAGATATGGGCGCTGTAGCGGAAGCTAGCGGACTAGGTGCAGAAATCGTATTTGATGGTAACGGATTTATTGCGGCACATCCAAATCCAAGAATTGCAGAAGCCGATGATGAAGATGATCTGGATTGGTTAAAACCCGCAGATCCTTGGGCAGATAACTATATGACAAGAGCTTTGGAAACATTACAATATATGGTCGATAATTGTCCTAAGGGCTATAAGGTAAACCCTCATCCTATAATGGGCCCATTTACAGTTGGCGCTACAATAAGAGGAATAAGTGATTTCTGCGCTGATACCATTGCAGAGCCAAATTTAGTTAATAAAATCCTAGATGTCGTTGTTGAAACTCAAATAAGATTCATGAAAGAAATGGAAAAGATTTTGGGATCATTACATCACATATTAGTTGCCGACGATTTATCTGCATTCTTGAGCGAACCAGCTTATAGAGAATTTGTATTACCAAGATACGAACAATTATTTGCAGAATTTCCCAATACTCAAAGATGGTTACACAATGACTCAACAGCTCGTCACGTAGCACCTGCCATTGCCGACTCTGGTATGGTTGCTTGGCAATACCTTCCCGAGATTTCTCCAATGGACGCCCTTGAGTTAACGAAAGGCAAAGTTACATTATTAGGCGGTTTAAGTCCCCTTGATTTACAAAAATGGACAGCCGAAGAAACTTACCAAAACTGTACAAAGGTTTTAGAATCATTCAACGGAGAAAGCAAATGCGTTCTAGCTGCAGGGGGTTCTATAAACCAAGTACCTATCGAAAATCTAAAAGCAATGTTTAAGGCTGCCGATGATTACAAAATATAGTAAATCTTTCAGCTTGATTATAATTAATAAAATAAGACGATATGGTTTTTGCCATGCCGTCTTATTTTATATCCTTCAACTATTATTCATAGTCTTAATTAAAGTTTCTAGCTTTTCTTCTATTGAATTGATTGTTTCTAAAAATACCTCATCGCCCATACCCGTTGGGTCGTCTAATCCCCAATCTTCGCTATATTCATAAGAAACCGCTGGGCAAGCTATATCACAGCCCATAAATATTGCTACATCCGGTTTTGGGATATCAAATATTGTTTTATTCTTATGTCCCTCTTTTTCCATATCGTAGTCGTATCTATCTTTCATTATTCTTTGAGCATCTTGATTGATTCTATCTTTAAGTTCAGTACCCGCAGAATAACTTTCGATTTTATCAGCATATTTAATTTTTGCTATGGCTTCTGCCATTTGAGATCTACACGAATTATGTGTGCAAAGAAATACTACAACAGGCTTTTTATTTATCATACTCTTTTCACTCTCTTTTCTAATCTAAAAGCAATAAAGGCTACTATTAGCATAAATAAAACTGCCACGGTGATTACTTGAAAATATGCCATACTAAAGGATGCCGTCCCCATAAGCCATGGAGCCAAATAATTAAACATATAGCCAACAAATACTATTCCCACAGCCGTTACTGTTAAAAACAAAGCAATTAATCTAGTCTTAATAACCTTTCTTAAAAGTATCATCTCTGGCATTGATATTGCGGTCGTTGCCATCATAAAACTAAGAGCCGTTCCTATTCCTACTCCTTTAGCAATTAAAGCTTCTGCTATTGGAATAGTTCCCAGTGCATTTGAATATAGCGGTACACCACTTATTACAGCAACTAACACTGCAAAGGGATTATCAGGTCCCGCATATTTAGTTAGAAGCTCCTCCGGTGCCCATCCGTGAATTATAGCACCTAGCCCTATACCTATCAAAAGGAACAACCATATTCTTTTTACTATATCCCTAACATTGTCCCTAGCAAATAACAACCTCTCCCTTTGAGTTTGTTTATTAATCTCTATATCCTGAGATTGTAATTTATACACATAATCTTCCACGCTGTTTTCCATGCGAAAAGCACCAATTACAATTCCCCCTACTATACCTACAATTACTCCAGTTATGACATAGGCTAGCGCTATCTTCCATCCAAATGCTGCTAGTAGTATGGCAAAAGCCGCTTCATTTACTATGGGCGATGTTATAAGGAAGCTAAACGTAACACCAAGAGGTATTCCTGCTTCAACAAAACCTATAAAAATTGGCACTGATGAACATGAGCAAAAGGGCGTAACTATGCCTAAAAAAGAAGCCATAATATTACCCGTAACGCCATGGAACTTTTCTAAAATCTTTTTAGTACGCTCAGGCGGAAAATAACTTCTAATATATGATATGGCAAAAACCATAAGAGATAATAAGATAATTATCTTTATTGAATCATATATGAAAAAGTGTATACTTCCCCCTAAGCCTGATTCTGCATCAGCTACAAATACATTTTCTACAAGCAGCGTAGTTAATTCATCTAGCCATGTAAACATAGTCTATCTCCTTAGCAGCCGCAGCACTGGCCACATGAACTTGAGCAGCTAGGTTCTGCATACGTCATTGAAATGTTTCCTTCATCGTCTGCTTGAAAAACTATATCAGTTAACATTACTTCTGAATCCACATCAAGCACAAGCTTTAATCCATCTTTTTCTACCACTCTATCTTCTTTTTCAATTTTTTTAAGATCCACATTTAGAGAATTTCCATCTTCTGTTTGTACTACTTCCAATTTCACTGCTTCATTTCCAGTTTTTTCCAATTCTTTCTTAAATACTTCCAATGCTTTTTCGTTAAATTCCATAACTTTCCTCCTAAATCATTTCTTCTATTTCTTTTACTGATAGAATTTTACCTGTCGCTACAACTTTTTCATCAATAACCAATGCAGGCGTACTCATAACTCCGTACGATACTATGTCCACCATATCATTTATATGAAGAATTTCATCATCTGTACCTTTGTTTTTTACTGCCGCTTTGGCATTTTCTTCTAATTTTTTACATTTAGCGCATCCACTTCCAAGCACTTTAATTCTTGCGTCGGATTCTACACTTTTACTCTTACCAAATGATAGTTTCATTTTTCCCTCCATTTCATAGAAGTTTTCTATACATCAACCTTTTTACAGGCTTTTATCGACGATTATCTATGACATATACAATTTTCTTTTTCTTTTGCTAAAGTCTTAAATTCATCTAAGAATTCGTCTAAATAGTCACAATCAATCGCATAATATCGATTCCTGCTATCTAACCTTTCCTTGATTATCCCTGCGTCCTTTAATACTTTCATATCATGGGATAAAGTAGGCTGAGTTATATCAAATTTTTCCTGAATTTTGCATGCACATAATTCTCCACATGATAGCATATCCAAAATTTCTAATCTCTTAGGATTAGATAAAGCCTTAAATATCTTGGCATACTCTTGATAATTCATAGCCCCCTCCTATACATAGAATACTTTCTATGTATTAATACTATCATATACATAGAAAAAAGTCAATGT
>DATFJV010000113.1:0-11908 GCA_035268985.1 Anaerovoracaceae bacterium
GATGTCGGAGAAAAAATTCACTGTAGAACCTAACTTCCCAAAATATTTACTTAGAGGACTAGAAGAAAAAGGCCACGAAATTATTACAAAAAATAACTCTGATATTTTCGGTAGAGGTCAAATAATCATTAAAAAAGGTGAAGCATACTTCGGCGGTACGGAATCAAGAACTGATGGATCAATAGCTATGTACTAAAAAAGCTTGGCGCTTAGTACACCAGGGAAGAGTCTTTTATATAACTATCTTTAATGTCATTCAGAGGCTAAGCCGAAGGATTTATGAATTTGCAATGCAGAGTAAAACGAAGCATCTTATGATCCCTAAAAATTCTTCCTATAATATATATAAAACAAACAAATCCCCTTAAGAGGGGATTTGTTTGTTTTTATATTAAAAGTATTGTAACAAATATAAATTTAAAACAAATTTGTTATTATTTTATAATAAGGGTATATTAATAATACAGAAAAATATATTTATATATTTAAAAACCTGAAAATAAAAAAGTTGCAATTAAATTAATAGAATCTTAAAAAGGAGTCTAGTATATTATGATTAATAAAAGATCAAGCGGTATATTGATGCATATAACTTCTTTACCAGGCAAATATGGTATAGGAGATTTTGGAGAAGAAGCATATAGATTTGTTGACTTTCTAGTTAAATCAAAACAAAAGAATTGGCAGATTCTACCTTTAGGGGTCACTGGATATGGAGACTCACCTTACCAGTGCTTTTCAGCATTTGCAGGAAATCCTTATTTTATAGATTTAAATGAATTTCTTGAGAGAGGCTTTCTTAAAGAACAGGATTTACATGATTCATTTTTTGGTAGCAATCCTTATAAGATTGACTATTCCTCTCTATATAAAAATAAAATGTTAATACTGAAAAAGGCTTATAAAAATGGATATGAAGATGTAAAAGAAGAGCTGCATAACTTTTACAGGGAAAAGGAAGACTGGCTAAGGAACTTTGCCCTTTTTATGTCAATTAAACATCATTACAACAATGAATCTTGGATAAAATGGGATGAAGAATATAAGGAATTCGATTCAGAAAAAGTAAAAGCATTTGAAGCAGAACACCAATCAGATATTTTCTTCTGGGTATTCACACAATATTATTTTTTGAAACAGTGGAAGGAGCTTAAAAAATATGCCAACGATAATGGGGTAAATATTATTGGAGATTTACCGATTTATGTTTCAGAAGACAGTGCGGACCTATGGGCCAACTCTAAATTATTTAAACTAAATGAAGACATGAAACCTATAACTGTTGCAGGAGTGCCTCCTGATGCTTTTTCATCAACAGGACAATTGTGGGGAAATCCTATATATAATTGGAAAAATATGGAAAACAATCAGTACAACTGGTGGGTTAAGAGAATCAAATTCTCTTTTGAATTGTATGATAGATTGAGAATAGATCACTTCAGAGGATTTGAATCTTATTGGGAAGTAGAGTATGGAGCTGAGAATGCTATAAATGGAAAATGGGTGAAAGGACCTGGAATGAAGCTCTTTAATAGAATTAAAGAAGAGTTAGGGGATTTGGATATTATAGCTGAAGATTTAGGCTTTTTAACTGAAGAAGTCTACCAGTTAATCAAAAACTCCGGCTTTCCAGGTATGAAAGTATTACAATTTGCCTTTGATCCAAGGGAAGAAAGTGACTATCTACCGCACAACTATAATCAAAACAGCGTTGTATATACTGGAACCCATGACAACGAGACAACTGTAGGTTGGTTTGACAGCATTGCAAAAGAAGATTTTCTTTACGCTGTAAGATATTTGAAACTGAATTATGATGAAGGCCTTCACTGGGGATTTGTTAGAGGAGCCTGGAGTTCAGTATCCAATCTAGCAGTAGCCCCAATGCAGGATTTTTTAGGATTAAACAACTCAGCAAGGATGAACAAGCCTTCAACAAATAAAGGTAATTGGACTTGGCGAGTAGATAAAAGAAAACTAACAGATGAACTAGCTCTAAAAATCGCTAATTTAACACAACTTTATAAAAGATAACAATAAGAATTCTAGATTTTCACCTCATAGACTACAGATTCGTAAGGTCTTAGTTTCAAGGAAGATAAATTAGTAGAGCTATCATGGTAATTACTAATGATAGTTCCAACCACCTTTTCATCAAAAGACCTTTCTAATGTCTTGGCTGTAAAATTTGACACCACTAGTAATGAGGTGTTTTTATCATAGCGCTTATAGCTGTAAACCTGTGTATCCTCTAAATTTACCAGCTTATGCTTTCCGTAGACTATAATATGGGAGTAATCACTACTTCGTCTAAGTTTGATTAACCTTTGGTAGTGATAAAACACTGATTCAGAATCTTCAAGAGCTGATTCAGCATTGATGAAACTGTAGTTGTCATTCATTTTAAGCCATGGCTTTCCTGTAGAGAATCCTCCATTGGATTTATTAGTCCAATGCAAAGGTGCTCTAGCATTGTCTCTTGAAAAAGGACGTATGATATCAAGAGCTTCTTCATCAGATAGATTTTCGTCATTTGTTAAAATATCATACTTATGATGATCCAGTAAATCATCATATTCATCGATTGAGTCGTAATATGTATTTGTCATACCCATCTCTTCTCCCTGATAAATATAAGGGGTCCCTCTCATGAAGTGGAGGGTGGTAGCCAGCATTTTTGCGCTTTGGATACGATAGGTACTGTCATTGCCGAAGCGAGAAACTGCTCTAGCCTGATCGTGGTTTGACCAGTATAGACTATTCCATCCTTGGTTGTAAAGATCTTCCTGCCATTTTGTCATTATTTCTTTAAACCTTACTAAATCTAGATCTTTCTTAGCTAAAAAGTTATCATCTTTGTCCAAATCCATATGTTCAAATTGAAAAACCATCCCTAATTCATTACGATTAGGATGGGAGTATAATTTACCTTCGAAGGTAGTAACCAAAGGTGTTTCACCGACAGTCAATACATCATAGTGGCTTAACACTTTATCATTAATTTCTCTAAGATATTGATGAACAATTGAGTGATTTGCAAAATGATCTATTCCTATTACACCGATATCATCTAATCCACCATCAGGATAATCAGAAGGCTTACCTATTAGATTGATTACATCCATCCTAAAACCACCAATACCTTTATCCAACCAGAAAATCATAATATCGTGGACAGCCTTTCTGACCTGGGGATTAGCCCAATTTAAGTCAGGCTGTTTTTTGCTGAAAAGGTGCAGATAACATTCGCCGGTTTTTTCATCTAATTCCCAAGCACTTCTTGTAAACCATGAACCCCAATTGTTAGGCATATCACCATTGGGTTTTGGTTTTTTCCAAATATACCAATCTCTTTTATCATTATCTAGAGAAGAACGAGATTCGATAAACCAGGGATGCTCGTCGCTGGTATGGTTCACTACTAAATCCATAACAATTTTTATACCTCGTTTATCCCCTTGGGCTACAAGATCTTCAAAATCCGACATGTTTCCATATTCAGGAGCTATAGACATATAATCGGATATATCATAACCGTTATCATCCATTGGAGAAGTATAGATTGGACTCATCCAAATTACATTTACCCCCAGCTTTTCCAGGTAATCAAGTTTTTCAATAACACCTCTCAAATCACCAATACCATCTCCATTGGAATCCTTAAAACTCTTAGGATATATTTGATAAACCACGGCATCATGCCACCATTTTTTTTCCATTTCATTAAACCTCCTTTCCTTAATCTTAGCTATTAGTTATAAATAATGCAAGATATAAAAAAAATAACTTGATTAAATGAAACCGGTTTCCTATAATAAATATAAGAGTAAGGAGATGATGATTTGAGAAAAAACAATAAAGACTATAAAAAAAGAATAACTCAAACCTATTACGAACTCTATCCTGGATGTGATAATGAACTAGATAATCTTTTTTCTATTCTTGAAAAATATAAATCCCAACGCAATACTGATCTAATAAAAAGGGACATGGAAGGCACCAACTGGATCCATTCATCTAAAACAGTTGGTATGATGCTTTATGTTGATAGGTTTTCTGATGATATAAAGGGATTAATAAATAAATTAGACTATCTGGTAGATCTTGGTATCACATTAATCCATTTGATGCCGGTTCTCAAACCTAGAGCGGGAGAAAATGATGGTGGTTATGCGGTGCAAAATTATCGTGATATTGACCCAAGAATAGGAAGCTTAGATGATTTTATGAAAATGGTGGATCACTTTCATCAGAAAGGTATAAGAATATGCATTGATTATGTTATCAACCATACTTCTGATGATCATGAATGGGCCCTTAAGGTAAAATCAGGAGAAGAAAAATACCAAGATTATTATATTATGTATGATGATGAAGTTATACCACGGCAGTTTGAAAAAACCTTACCGGAGGTTTTCCCTAAAGTTGCACCTGGAAATTTTACCTTCAATAAAAATTTAAACAAGTGGATTATGACAACATTTTACAACTATCAATGGGATCTTGATTACAGAAACCCTCATGTTTTTCAAGAAATGGTAGAAAACCTTCTTTTCATGGCAAATTCAGGTGTGGATTTGATAAGATTGGATGCTATACCCTATATATGGAAAGACTTAGGTACTGATTGTCGAAACTTATCCCAAGCCCACATGATTCTTTCCCTTTTTAGACAGATTATATCTTACTGTGCACCCTCAACAGCCCTTTTGGGAGAAGCTATAATTGAACCAGACCTTATAGTAAAATATTTTGGTTCAGAAGATAGACCTGAATGCCATGTCCTATATAACGCTTCTTTTATGGTTGAAATATGGAATAGTTTAGCAACAAGAGATGCCAGACATCTAGCCCTTATGCCGGAGTACAACCTGCTATCAGATACAAGCTGGATCAATTATGCAAGATGCCATGATGACATAGGATGGGGGTTAGATTTGGACAAGACAAGATCATTAGGATTTGATCCTAAGGCACACAAACAATTCCTTATTGATTTCTATTTAGGTGTATTTGAAAATAGTTTTTCAACTGGAGAATTATATGAATTTAATCCTAGAACAAAAGATGCAAGAAATTCTGGAACATTAGCCAGTTTAGCAGGACTTGAGAAAGCCATAAACTTAAATGATAATTACCAGCGAGAATTATCTATCAAACGCATAAATTTAATCAATGCCTTGTATTTACTTAAAAAAGGTATACCTATGATTTATAGTGGTGATGAATTGGCTCAGTTGAATGATTACAGCTATAAAGAAGAAATTGATAAAAGAAATGATTCCAGATGGTTGCATAGACCAAAGATGAAATGGCATCTTCTTGAGGAAATTGATAAGCCCCTTACTGCTGTAAGCCAGGTATACAATAATACAAAAAAGCTTATAGAATTGAGAAAAAATCTGAGTAGAAATAGTTTTATTAATAAAGAAAGCATTTTACATCAAAGAAATCCTCATATATTGATTTTTGAGCAGAGAATCGAAAAAAACAATAGGAGAATACTGCTGTGTTTTAATTTTTCAGAGGACAGACAGTGGTTTTATACTTCTGATTTGAAGCGCTATGGCATTGAAGGTGAGTATTTGGAGATGTTACAGGGAAAAACAATATCCTTTGATAAGGAAAGAATTTTAATGGGACCATATGAATTTTTTGTAATAAGATAACCTTTTCCTAAAAAAGACTTGCTTTTATGTAACCGGTTTCCTATAATATAAATATAGAGATAATTGTTATCCTATAAGTAGTTTATTTAATTGAAGGAGGCACAAATGAAAAGAATATTAGTAGTATTATTAACCTTATCACTCTTGGTAGCAGTGGTTGCGGGATGTTCTTCAGAGCCTGCTGAAGAAGATCAGGCAGTTGTAATCTATCAAAACAAAGTGGAAATTCATGATCAATTGACAGCTTTTGCTGAAACCTACAAAGAAGCAACAGGCAAAGAAGTCATTGTTAAGACTTCAGGTGGAGATTCACCTTATGCTGAAGCATTAAGGGCGGAGTTCCAATCAGACAGACAACCTGACATATTTGTTATCGAAGGTATGGGCGGTTACAACACATGGGAATCAAAACTTCAACCTTTTGAAGAAGAAGAATGGATGGAGTTTACAGACCTTGAATTTGTTGTAGACGGAAAAATCATTGGTTTCCCAGTTGCTGTTGAGGCATGGGGAATGGCTTACAATGAAGACATGTTGGAACAAGCAGGAGTAGATCCATCCACCTTAACATCACAAGAGGCTTATCGTGCCGCTTTTGAAAAAATAGACGGCATGAAGGATGAACTAGGCATAAGCTCAGTAGTAGCTATGGCAGCTGGTCCTGATATGAGATGGGTAACAGGATTGCATAACTTCAACGGCTACTTATCAGCAGGATTACCATACGGCGACACTACAGTTTTAGATAAGCTAAACAATGGTGAAGCTGATATGGATCGTCTAACAGAGTATGCTGACTGGGTAGAACTGCTATTTGAATATGCTGACCGTACTGTCCTTTTGACTGGAAACTACGATTCTCAAGTTAGTCAATTTGGAACTGAAAAAGCAGCATTTATCCATCAAGGAAACTGGATAGACCCTTGGCTTGAAGAAAACGGCGTTGATTTCCCTATGGCATTTGCACCTCATGCATCAGTTAAAGGAACCCACGAGAGTATATTTATTGGTGCTCCATCATTCTATGTAATAAATAGTGAAAGCACTAATCAGGAAGCAGCAAGAGAATTTTTGAACTTCATGGTTACAGAAGAAGCTGGCCATAAGTACATGGTAGAAGAAGCTAAAATGGTACCAGCATTTAGTAATGTAAACTTAACACCTTCTACCCCACTTTCTGCAAACGTTGTAGAATGGATGAAAAAAGATGCCAAGTATACTTGGTTACAAAACGACATGCCTGATGGTTTTGGAATGGGAACTATCGCACCAATATATGAGGCATTTGCAAAAGGCGACATTACAAAAGCTCAGTTCATAGAGCAAATTGTAGGAAAGATAGAAGAAATAGAGTAACATATCAAATTTTAAAAAGGGTGTAGCTTCAAATGCACCCTTTTTTCATAATATTATTGATAAGATAGAAAAGAGGTAGATTATGAACAAACGTATAAAGGACAATTTAGTTTTTTGGTTGTTTCTAGCACCGGCGCTTTTTTCTTTTCTAGTGGTTGTAATTATCCCGTTTTTTATGGGTTTATATTATTCAATGACAGACTGGACAGCTGTCGCAGGACTGGAAGCCAATTGGGTAGGGTTCAAAAATTATGAAGACATGTTTTCAGATTTGGCTTTTAGGTATTCATTTATTAGGACTTTTTTATTTAGTGTATTAAGTGTTATTACAATTAATGTAATAGCATTATTCTTTGCTTTTCTAGTTACTCGTGAAATACGATTTAGAAATTTTTATAGAGCAGGATTTTTTATACCAAACCTAATAGGTGGTCTGGTTTTAGGTTATATTTGGCAATTTATTTTCAAAGAGGTAGTTCCAGCTATAGGAGGATTATTAGGAATTAACTTCATTGAAAATCTTCTTTTACTGGCAGATCCAAATTTAACATTGATTGGACTCATAATGGCATTTACATGGCAGTATGCTGGGTATATTATGATGATTTATGTGGCTGCTCTTTTAAACGTACCCCAAGAATTACTTGAAGCAAGTGAAATTGACGGAGCAAATTTTTGGCAAAAACTTCGAAATATTACCATACCAATGATAGCTCAAGCATTCACCATAACATCATTTCTGACACTGGTTAATTCTTTCAAACAATACGACATCATAGTTGCACTTACAGCTGGTGGACCTACAGATATATACAAAGGCGAAGTTGTTAATTCCACAGAGCTCCTGGCAGTTCATATATACAATATTGCCTTTAAATACAATAAAATGGCACAAGGGCAAGCTAGAGCAATTATATTTTTCTTAGTATTATCAGTTGTATCTATAGCCCAGGTTTATTATAATAAACAGAAGGAGATTGAAATGTAATGGAATCTAAAAATAAATATATTAAAATATTACTGCAAATTGTAACAATATCATTTTTTCTAGTTACCTTATTTCCTTTTTTTGTTGTAATTGTTAATGCAGCAAAATCCTCACTAGAAATAATTACAGAACCAATAGCATTTCCAGAACACTGGACTCAGTTATTTGCAAATATAAAAGAGATATGGACAAGTCCTAATATAAGATATGCTTCAAGTGTATATTCATCTATTATTATCACAAGCATTTCCCTGCTTACTATATCCATATTTTCAGCTATGGCGGCATGGGTTCTGGTTAGAAGAAAGACTCCAATATCAACAGTTATTTTTCTCCTTTTTATAAGTGGATTAATCATACCTTTTCAGGTTGTTATGTTTCATCTAATCGCTCTTTTTAGAATGATAAACGAAACCCTTGGAATCAGACTGTTAAGGGAGTATCACGGAATGATTTTTGCTTATATAGGTTTTGGAGCTCCTCTTGCAGTATTTATGTTTCATGGATTTATCAAATCAATACCCCTAGAGTTGGAAGAAGCTGCCTTACTTGATGGTTGCTCAAAACCTCAGATTTTCTTTAAGGTTATTATGCCAATTCTAAAGCCAATTTTTGTAACTATTAGTATACTTAATGCTATTTGGATATGGAACGACTTCCTACTTCCATCTTTGATACTTGGTATAGGACAGGATGTACAGACCATTCCCCTTGCTATAGCCAATTTTGCAGGATCCTTTGTTAAGAAATGGGACTTGATAATGACAGCTGTTCTTATGGCAGCAGCACCGATTATTGTAGGATTTATAATAGCACAAAAACATATTATAAAAGGCATGGTTTCGGGGTCAATCAAATAATAATATTAGTAGGAGATTAAAGTGAAAAAAATTACAATAAATGAAATAGCAAAACGTAGTGGTGTATCAAAAGCAACAGTATCAAGGGTTATAAATAACTCAAAACCTGTGAGTGATGAAGTTCGTCAAAGAGTAATGACAGAAATAGACAAAGCTAATTTCGTACCCAATGCCCTTGGAAGAAGTTTATCTCTAAAGAAATCCCATCAGATTGGAGTTATCATACCAGACTTAGCAAACCCAGTTTTCTCAAGAATCATAGCTGGCATGGAATCCTATATTCGGTCCGAAAACTACTCTTTACTTATTACTGCTACGGATTTCAACATAGATACAGGCATTAAGCACATACAAATATTAAATGAAAAGGCAATAGACGGTTTGATTTTTCTAGCCGGAGCTATGAATGAAGAATTAATAAAGGAACTTAAAGCTTTTCATAAGCCTGTTGTTGTGATTGGATCGGATCTTGATAGCGATACTATACCTATAATAGAAATAGATAATAAAAAAGCTGCTTGTGATGCTGCTAACTATCTTATTTCTTTAGGACATAAAAAAATTGCTATGATTCGTGGTCCATTAAGCGATCGTTACGCAGGTAAAGAGAGATTTTTAGGATATCAAGAGGCATTGATAGAGAAGGGTATTTATCAAAAAAACTTTGTGGTGGAAGGCAAGTATTCCTTCGGTCATGGATATCAAGGGATGAAGGCCTTACTGGTTAAAAAGCAATTACCTACTGCAGTTTTTTGTGCAAATGATCTTATGGCTGTAGGAGCTATGAAATGTTCCATAGACAATGGATATAAGGTTCCAGAAGATATCTCCTTTATTGGTTTTGATGACGTGGAGATTGCCAGAATGTATAACCCCACCCTTACTACAATTCATCAACCTTTTGAAGAAAAGGGTTTGCAAGCTACTAAAAAGATTATAAATATGATTAAAGATCAAAATGATAAAAAAGTATCGGAAAAATCAGATATTATAGTTCTTCCTCATGAGTTGATTGTGAGGCAAAGCACAGTGGATATAAGCAGTTAATTGGAGGAGGTTTTATGATTTCAGTACTATGTATAGGAGAAATGCTTATAGATTTTATGGGATCAAAAAAAGATAGTAATCTTGCTGAACAAGAGTCCTTCATAATGAAGCCAGGAGGTGCACCAGCCAATGTGGCATGTGTCATTGGTGAATTAGGAGGCAGTTGTTATTTTTACGGTTCAGTAGGAAGGGACGGATTTGGTGATTTTCTAGAAAAAACTCTAAAAGATTACAATGTAAAGACCAAATGGTTGAAGAAATCTAATATTCCAACTACACTGGCTTTTGTCTCCGTTGACAGCCAAGGAGAGAGAGATTTTGTTTTTTATCGTGGAGCAGATGGAGATGTATCAATGACAAGCATTGAAAATTTTCAAGAAGAAAATATTAAAATAGTCCATTTTGGAGCTGCTACTGGATTTTTAGAAGGCAATCTAAAAAACACATACATTCAACTACTAAATACAGCAAAGAAAGAAGGATATTTCATATCCTTTGACCCAAACTATAGAGATGCATTCTGGTCAGAAAAACCTGAAGTATTTAGAAAATCCTGTGATGAATTCTTAAGATTGGCAGATATTATAAAACTAAGTGAAGAAGAAGCTTTTCTTATATCAAAAGTCAATAATGAAAAAGATATGATTTCATATTTTCGAAATAATTATAAAGCTACTTTTGCTGTTACTATTGGAAGCAGAGGGGCTCTAGTTTTTAATAAAGAATGGAAAATGACAATACCTGCACCTAAGGTTAAAGTAGTTGACACTACCGGCGCCGGAGATGGATTTATAGGAGCACTTCTATATGAACTTAGTAATACAGAGAAACCCTACAGCATAGTTGCTTCAAGAACTGAAATGAAGAAATATATAGAAAGGGCAAATAGGGTAGCTTCTAATATTTGTACAGAATTAGGTGCTTTATCGGCATTGAAAACAAAAATCAATATTTTATAGAGGCTTGAGGAGGTAAATGTATATGGCAAATTTAAAGCTGGAAAAAGTAAACAAGATTTTCCCAAATGGATTTCAGGCAGTTAAAGATTTTGGACTTGATATTCCAGACAAGGAATTTATGGTATTTGTTGGACCTTCCGGATGTGGAAAAACAACAACTCTTAGGATGATAGCAGGACTCGAGGATGCAACAGATGGAAAAATATATATTGGGGACAAATTAGTCAACGATATATCGCCGAAGGACAGAAATATAGCTATGGTGTTTCAAAATTACGCTCTTTATCCACATATGACTGTTTATGATAATATGGCATTCGGATTAAAACTCAAAAAAACACCTAAGGATGAAATAAAGGAAAGGATTACTAAATCAGCTACAATACTAGGAATAGAGGGACTCCTAGATCGTAAACCAAAGCAGCTCTCTGGAGGACAGAGACAGCGTGTTGCCCTAGGTAGAGCAATTGTGCGTAAGCCTGAAGTATTCCTGATGGATGAACCACTTTCAAATTTGGATGCTAAACTTAGAGTGCAGATGCGTACAGAATTGATAAAGCTACACAGTGATCTGGAGACCACATTCATCTACGTAACTCACGACCAGACGGAAGCTATGACTATGGGAACTCGAATCTGTGTTATAAACGAAGGAGAAATTCAACAGGTAGATAAACCAAGGACTATATATAATTATCCTTCAAATATATTTGTTGCAAGCTTTATCGGGACACCTCAAATGAACTTCTTTGATGGTGAAACCCTAGACACACCGGATATTAAAGTTGAGGGATGTACTATGGCTTTGAATTCAGTTTTAGTGGATCGTGTAAAAAATGACAATCTATACAACAAGCCTTTTAAACTTGGTATAAGACCTGAAGACATACATTTAAGTACAGGAGAAAAGGGAATAGATGGAGTAGTAGAAGTAACAGAACTACTAGGAAGCGACCTTAATATTTATTTTAAAATTAATGAAAAACAATATATCATGAAAACAGACTCTTCAAAGAATTATAATTTTGG
>DATFJV010000114.1:0-8544 GCA_035268985.1 Anaerovoracaceae bacterium
ACTCAAACAACTCCAACTCTGTCATATCTCTTGGAATAAAATC
Organism: Anaerovoracaceae bacterium; assembly: GCA_035268985.1. Taxonomy (GTDB): domain Bacteria; phylum Bacillota; class Clostridia; order Peptostreptococcales; family Anaerovoracaceae; genus JAAYHV01. The sequence continues at coordinate 44 of DATFJV010000114.1, forward strand.
TTGTCGTGGCTCTGGTAAATTTCCTGCTCTACGCAACAAAGCAAGTTCTTTACTAAATATAGAACTTGCTAAAGTACGATACTTCATATTCTCCATCAGTGCACCAGAGTCTTCATCTATAGTATTGGCTGTAACATCATACTCTTGCTTTAGAAATAATCCGTAAAAATAATCAGCTATTTTAGGTGCTAACGAGAATATCTGTTTGTTAACATTATCCCACGCTTTACGTCTTTCTTTCTTAGTATTGTAAACACTATCAGCAGTAGAGACAACATCATTAACTGTTTCAGGGTCTTTACTGCCACCTGTCAACTGATTAATATATTGATTCTCATTCTGCATCCCCTTACCATATAGGCGTAACTCTTCCCATTCCGGTATCTTATCAACAGGTATTCCTGACTTGCCTCTTACGTGTGTGCTATACATTGCCTGAAGTGCTCTCAAACAATATTCTTTATCCTTTGCTTTTGGGTCTCTATCCCAATCTGGGAACTGAAACTTTGATGCCTGCTTATAACTCTCGTCAATATATATCATTAGAATAAATTATTTAGCACAAAAATACAAAAATATACAACACACAATTTATCAATAAACTACACTATACCTCCAATATCATATCCCTCGCCTTCCTGCAACTCATTTAGGTATTGCATATGCATTGATTCATCTGCCAATAAAGTACCGCCATACGCTGTAAATAAGTCAAAGTTAGTCATGTCATCTAAACCTTTAATCTTCATGCACTCTTCAGTTAACTGCAAGTGTCTATTACGTAACCCATGTTTTTGTATATCTTCTCCTACTTTATTAAATATAGTCTGCTTTAATGCTCCTCCACTATGGAAACCTGCATTTTGTTTCAACGTTCCTGTTTTGCTATCTGTATCGTGTAATAGATATCCACCATAGCCTCTTCTACGATAATGATCTGCCACATGATTTACATTATTCTCTGGATACTGCATACATCCATAATACACATCTTGCATCAACATATCTTCACAATATTCTTCAATAGATGTCGGCCTATTCCTATATATCGCAATTGTTCTTGCAGATTGCCACTGTGATAATTCTTTATTATCCGGATCTATTTGTGGATCACGTCGCCACCTAACAACCCCACCACCATCAGACATTCTTGCTCCCTGAGTTTTCTCTAATCTAAAAGCATCAGAACTTGAAACAAACTTCATTGCATTGCCAGGGAAATATTCTCCCATATTCATAAACTTGTTATTTGGTTTAGCGTAACCATCATCTAACAGCTTACTCACAAACCATTTTCCATTTGGATTAGGAAAAAACTGCACCCATGAATCTTGCCCATCAACCCATTTAAAGTCTCCTTGTATTGTAGCTTTGTTATCTCGTTTAAGGTCTAATAAGTTTGTGTCAAGAATATTCATATTAAAGAATATATTTTTTGCAGGGGGAGTAAAACATTCCGCAAAGGTAAATGGATATAATCTTTTCTGATGTGCCAATTCAACAAAATCTCCATTCTCAGTTAAGGTATCTCGTGCTGCTTGTAAGTATTCTCTTGCACCCATATACCTACCTGAGTTGTTTTTTCTCTTGTTGGCAACATAGGGAAGTTGATCTTCTGTAGGCTCATCAATAATACTCTCTCCATACTTATCTATGAATCCTTCAAATCCATGATATGCAGGAAAGAATAAATTAACTAATCCTGTTTGTGTGAATCCACCTTTATCTCTTTTTTCATAATGAGATGCATTAGATAATTTCTCAAACTCTACTCCTGATTTTAAAGACATATCATCAACAGTAGTAGTATAAATAGTATAACCCACCAATCTACTACCAGTCACTAAACATCTTCTTATAACTGAGTGTCTTTCATGGATTGACCCTAAGACATATTTTCCTGCTTCGTCTTGATGGCAAAAGTGTAGTTTTCTTCCATCATAAAAAGTTTTGTTTGCTGACTTAGCATGATCTATTACCGACCCTAATCCAAAGTCTACATCATCACTATCAAACAATAGTTCAGTTTTGGGATTTAATTGAGTTTGTGCAGGTTTCCAAATAAAGTGTAGCTTATTATATGAAAACATCATCTTTTCAAGGAATGCTTTTTCTGCTGTTTCTCCTGTATCTCCTTGAATACCTCCTTTACCTTCCTTCATCATACTAATAATACAGAAGTTTATGCATTCTGTTTTAGTAGTATCACCCATACGTCTACCCTTAAGACCGTTCACCCCCACAACAGTTCTATATCCAACATCTTCTATTTGAACACTACCATCATCATTATAGAGTAAATTGCCATCATCATCTCTTATAGGAATAGTAGTATCATTATAGAAATGCCACATAGCCGTAAACCACTCCCTATCTCGTGTTCTATACTCAGGCAATCCATAGTTCTCAATGTGCCAATAATTAAGATAGAACCAATGCCACCCACAAACATATACAGGCTTACCTTTAATAAAATACCACTTACCATGCATTCGGTAATACCATTGTTCAGCAATCCACTCCATTACATCCGCATAATTCTTATCTGTCTCTAAAATTTCCCATGTTTTAGCATAGAAACTTTTATATTTTGCGGACATCGTTTCTAACTTATTATCTTTCCGTACATCTGTACGTATTTTTTTAATAATATAGTCAAGCTTAAATGGTAATTTCTCCCTTACAAAAACTTGCTCTTCGGGTTCTTTCCCAAAGTTAGTAATTAAATGCCATGCAGGAGGTTCAGGTAAATCAATTCTGATAGGTTGCAAATCTATATCTCCTGTATTTAGCCATAGATATTCATCTGCATCATCATATTTATCCACCCATTTTCTATGTTCGGTATTGTAGTAATTAACCTTAGCTTGCGTCTTCCACATATGGATTTACATTTGTAGGTTTTTCTCCCTGTGATATTCTTTCTGCTATATTCTCTGGTCTGAATAACATCTTATTCATGTTCAGAACTTCATATAAAGTATTTTCAAGTTCTGTATTTTCTTTCCCGCCAAAAACTTCTGATGTTAATTTTTCTATGTCCTCTGCCGTTTCCTTAAACATTTTAACATCATCTTTCTTGGGATTGGTCTCTTGAAGTTTAGCAAACAAATTAATATACACTTGGAGCAATCCCGTAAGCATAACAAACTTAGGGTTGTTAAACAGAAAGACGTAGCGTACTATCATCGTATTAACCACTGAGTTTTGTCCCATTAATATGCCTTGTTGCACTTCAACAGGAAACTCTCCATTAGCTTGTATCTCGAAGCCTGCCAACTCCAATGCTATTACTTTTCTGTGGCTAAAATCTTGTACTGTACTCCACAAAGGAGAACTCTTATCATAAAGAAGAATAATATATCTTATTACTTGTGTACGATATGGTTCTAAATCATATTCGATACCACTTCTTCCTGTTCCTGCCTTAAGATTACTCTTAAACTCAGGATAGTCTTGTTCAAGCTTTTTTATTCCCCCTTTAGTAGTAGGATCGTACTTAAATACGCTACCGTCTAATTCTGAAAGTTTCATCGTTTGTTAGTTTTTAAAACAAAAAATAGAGTAGACAGTAATGCCTACTCTAAAAATCAATCATCATTAATCAATGTCATGTTATATCTTCTACTGAACCAGAACTTGCTGTTTCAATTTCCGCAATAGTAGAGCTAACTTTTAATTTAACACTTCTAAACATTCCTCGTGCATACCACAACCAACAACTAGAAGTATCAATATCTATTCCCTTAATTATATCAGATACACCGATATTAAGTGAAATTGATTCTACTTGTTTGTCAGGATTATAAATTTCCGTAACAGGAATTATAATTCTTTCGTTAGTAAGTGTCTCATCAAATAAAGCGTCAAACTCACTCATCGTAAGTTCCGCCTCATACTTACTTGTTATTTCTCTACGATGTCCTAACTCCTTGTAATAAAATATTACATTGGATGCATCCTTAGCATAGCCAGCAATAATACGTGCTGTATTTAACAACAACGTTTCCGCATAATCTACACCATTTAATTTAGTAACCGTTACTTGTACTAATGCCATATCTTTTTAGATTTTACGTCCCTACAGGGACAGTTTAACAATGCAACAAAGATACTAAAAAGAATAATAGGCAGTTAATGTATAAAAAAAGAGCCAACCAAATTAATGATAGACTCTTACGAGTGCACATTTAACGTATTCTAAGCATTATGTTTTTTACCTATTACAACAATTCCCTCCACCATGCATACTCGTACAAAATCCATCAACAACCATTTCTCTGTCTTTTCCGCATTCTGGACATGGTGCTATCTTGTCTATCTTCCCTTCTTTCTTGTATATGATATGACAATTACTTTCTCTTATAACCTGGTTAAAAAATTTACATTTCTTGTTTGAACATTTGTAGTTTGGCATGGATTATTTTATTTGTGTTATTTAATTTTCCGTAAAGGTAAAAAAAAGAAATTAGTTGTGCAAATTATTTTTACATTACTATCGTAGTATAGTATACTACTAACTATTATTATTACTTATATTATTACTTATATATTATCAACTTTTTATATACTCTGGTAATAGATTTTTGAGGAAAGTGAACATGCGAGTAGCCTACTGCTATTTGTTCAATAATAGCAGGCTTCATGTTCACTTCTACCTTTTCAACATACTCAGTATAATGAGTCCCGTCGGTATAGTGCCTTACATCAATCGCTAAGGTGTGTAAGGTTGGGGTCTACTGTCAAACGCTTAGTCGTCCGTCATGCTTATCGCTCTCCCCTTAATGCCACGATTGTGTTTTGCATGAACCCGTTGTAACACATAATGTACTATCGCAACCGTTGATCATCCCGTACCAATAATACATGCTTATTTATCAAAAACAAGCAAAAGAAAAACCAGACAAATGTCAACTGGAGTAAACATCTATCTGGTATATGTAATTAGCCTTTCGGCAAATTAAATTTATTATATTTCTCCAGTTTAAAACCATGATACAAATATACAACAATATTTTTAATAAAATTTATCTATAAATATTTATTTATCAACAACAAATTGACGTTTCATTTCAATAAAGTTTCTACCCCTTATCTCTCTTGCTTTTTCTGTTTCTTTGTATCCTAATTTTTTATATAATTTAAGTGCAGGATTATCATCAAAACATTCTAAGTAGGTGTCAATTTTTCTTTTATCTGTTACTTTGAGGAAAGTTCGTATTGCCTCTTTAGCATATCCTTTTCTTCTATGTTGCTTATTAATCATTACCCCAAAATGATATTTCTCTCCCTTGAAGAATGTATTTAATAACCCTACTTGCTTTCCGTCTACTTCGATAACGAACCACAAAGAGCTAACTCTGTTAATTAGATTTTTAAAGTAGTATTTAGGAATAGCCTGATCAGATTCCATGTGGTATCTTGTTCCTTTATTATTTATTGTTCTCAGGAAAAATCTTTTGTCTTTAGGTGTTACTTGTTTTAATTGTACCATAATTTATTCACTTGACCGATGTTTTAGATAGTTTTATGTTTTATTGGTGTGTTTGCACCAATTTAATATTTTAGTGCCTTAAAATGGCTGTAATGGATTTTATTTGTTTGTTGCTGCTAAATAATCCTTCCAATATTTTTTTTGATATCTGCGCTTAATGTTTTGTACATATGGATCAAAAATACTTCCAACTTCCAGTATTGTACATTCTGGTTCTCTTTCAAACCATTCTTTAGTTAGTATTCTGCCTAAAGAACCACACGCATGAAAAATTATTGTGTTCCGCAAAGGTGTTAAATCTTTTAATCGTGAATATGAATTGAATGCGTTCTTGTGATTGACAGGAACAAACTCTGTCACCTTGAATGGAAGGTTGTTAATTTTGTGTGATGACGATCCCACCCAAACAACATTTTTAAATTTCTTTGTTCTTTGTGGAATTTCAGTTATTGCTTTAACCCAATTATTATCATGGAAAATTACAGAGCTTGTAATATTTTGATAGTCCCCTATTAAACCAGAGGCTATCTCACTAAATTTTTTATATTTTGTATCTGGTACACCAACGTAATAGTTTTCTTGTCTATGTTGTATTGCCTCTTTTAGTTTTACTGAAAGCTCATCTGTTACTTCTTGGTCTCCTCTACTTATTGTAGCCATTGTTTTTGTTATAGCACCAAGTTCTCCGTCATTAAATCGAGCTACAGCAAAATTAACCTTATTGTCTAATAAGTTTAAAAAATAATCTAAATTTTTCATATCGTGTGTAGTTTTGGTTGTCCTAAGTTATTTATAGTGTCTCTTATGATATGTTGTTTACTAATATTTATTCTATTTTCCATATATAAATTTCTTGTTTTTCTTGCACTTAATTGATATTTTATATATTTGGCTTCATGTGTTGCAACAACAATAGGAATATTTTCTTTTTGTGATTTTATATATATATCTAAATCAACCATATTGTAATGATTGAAATTTTTTGAGTCTATAGATATAGATGGGATATGGTAGGCCATACATCCTGTACCTCCCCAATGTATAAATTTGTTAGTGTCTACATTTTGAAAAAAACTATATCTTGGGTTAAGAATTTTTTTACCGCTATTTAATGGATATTTTTTGATCATTCCTCCATGATGGGTAACTAATGGTTTATTGTTATATATTTTTAATGTATTTATTAAATTTTGTATATAGTTTTCTGGATATATTAAATCATCGTCTGCTGTAAAATAATATGTAAATCCATCTTTATTTGCATAAAATTTTGTTGCAGCACCAATGGCATTGTCTGTTAAAACGTAATCTACATTTGGATACTCAAATTTTGGTATATTTTTATATCCATTTAAAAATACTACAATATGAGATAACTGATTATGTAAACTATCTAATGTATTTTTTAATAAATGTTTTCTTCCTGGGATGCTTGCAATTCCGCAAAGTGTTTTATGTTGCATACCATCTAAATTTTTTTATTACGTCAGTATTGTTTGTATTTTTTAATTTCCAATTAATGCGTGTAAGTGAATCTATTTTATGATTATTTCCGGTTTGTATGCCAGGGTTTGGCAAACATATTCTTTTTATTTTTTGTTCAGCCAGATGGCCACTAATCCAAATGTCGTCTACAAAATATTCAGGTTTATTTTGGCTAGGAAGTGGCATGTTTCCAAAAAACTTTTTATGATATAATGCACCCCACACACCTGTAATAATATCTACTTCTCTTGGTTCTGCTTTATTTCTTATCAAAGTAGTTCTTCTGTATTCTTGTGTATGAGGTTTAAAGATTCTTCCTCTATAACAATATGCTTTTCCCGGGTTGTCGTTGTAAGCTTTTGTTAAATTTGATGCCCATGATTGAGGGTATATCACATCGTCATCTGCTGTTATAATTAAATTAGAATTTAAAGATAGGGCAGGATATAATTTTGTAATTGATCCATTATCTTCCACGACATTATATTTTATTCCTAATTTTTTAATATAAGAAGGAATATTGCCATTAAATTTAATTCCTTTTCGTTTAAAATATTTAGGAATCCATAAATACACATCATAGCCTTGAGTAGATAATGATTCTAAAGTAGGTTGTATTCCTTGTTCTAACCTATTAGGAATTGTGGTTAATGATATTATTGGCATCTTTTAAATCTTTTAAATTAAAACCAAACACTTCTTTATTTAATTTATCTATTTGAGGAGTAAACAGGCTTAGATAATCAGGATTATTTACATACTCTTTATATCTTTGTAATACATTCATAGAGTTAGCATCTTTTTGATAATTATTACCATCAAATGAACTCCCCCCACCAAACGGAGTGACCCTATCTATTCCTTTATCTTTATTGACAAAACCTATTTCTTTTGCTTTATTATCTCTGTAATCTTTACTTTTAAACCATGAGTTGAATAATATAAAGTGAGTATTTTCTTTATTAGTAAATTGTATATTACCTTGCATCTCGTTTACATATTCCAGCCATGCTCTTTGTCTGCTTGTTACTGCTTTGTGCATTTGGTTGGATGGAGTAGATTTTTTTGTGCTTGCCATTATATTAAAAATATCTCTTATAATAATAATTGTTCTAACATGATTTTTTATTAAAGGAGATTTTAATGTTTCTTGGTATTGTTGTAAATGTCCGTTCTCTAAATTATAAAATAAACACTCTTCGTTTGTTTTATTATTGTAAACAATTTGTTTGAATTTTCCTTTGTAACGTAATGTGCCTTGTTTAAATGCTTGTTCCTTTGCATCATTATGAAAATTTACTTTTTTGCCTATATTGTTAGCTATCCATTGAATAACGGCATGATGCCCTCCTCGTTTTATTCCATAAAATAAATATGTTTCCATTTTTTTATATCTCCCATTTTGATTTATTTGGATATTGTTTTTCTATCCATAATTTTAATGCTCCTGTTAATCCTTGATTATTATAATTACCCCATACTTTGTCATAGACAGCCTTTTTAACCTGTTCTTCTGTTTCTG
>DATFJV010000115.1:0-3245 GCA_035268985.1 Anaerovoracaceae bacterium
TGTATATAACAGAATCTAATCTCACTACAACTCTAACATTATGTGTCTTTCCTTTTATACTAGGCGACATCTTAAAAATCTTATTGGCATATTTAGTTTTTAAAAGAATTCCTAAGAGATATATAATATCACAGCAAATAACCTAGGAAAATTTATGAACAAAACAAAAATATTATTCAAAGCTTTACCACTAACTGTAGCTGGCCTTTCCTTTGGTATTTCTTCCCTTGGCAATCTTTTAAGCGTATATGGCACATATTTAAAAACTCCACTGGCAATAACATCATTAGTGCTGTTTTTAATGATCACCTTTAAAACAATCATGTATCCTAAATTATTATAGGATGAATTAAAAGAACCTATGCCATCAACCATGGCACCTACATACCCTTTAGCAATGATGTTACTATCACTGCAGTTGGAATCTGTTTTAGGCGATGCGGCTTTAACTGTATGGGTTCTAGCTTTTATACTCTATGTTTACTCTTAAGAATATTTACTTGCCATACTTGATTCCATATATTGGGCTTGCTGTAGTTTCAATTACAGCAGAAAAATATGGTTTAACTACAATAAGCATATTGGCATTTTTTATTGCCTTAATAACTACAAGTTTATTTTTAATATCCATATATATTAGATATATAAAATATCCTGTGTCAAAAGCATATGTAAAGCCTTCTTTTACGATTTTGTCTGCGCCCTTAGCAATAATCCTTGTTTCATATATAAATGTCATGGATAAATTAAACTTTACTTTTATAACATTATTATTAGCAATGTACATAATTACTTATACTATTGTTTTATATAAATTGCCTAGTTTAATCAAAACGGAGTTTTATCCAAGCATAGCAGCTTTTTCTTTTCCAATGATTATAGTTATCAATGCAACCAAACATTCCTACTTATATTATCTAAATTTAGGAAATAATATAATATTACTGAGGTATTTCTACATATTTCAAACAGTACTTGCATTAATATTAACCTTTTGGGTCTTAATTGAATTTGTAAAAAACAGCTCACGCCAACTAAAAAAAGCGCAACCTTAACGGCTGCGCAACATCTCAGTTTATTCTTGTTTTCTGCGTTCTCGAAAACCCAAACACTCTATCTTAATTACACAGAATTTGACTGCAACAACAGCAGCTTCTTAATATTTACTTTTCTTCGTATATGTTGTATGAAGCAATTCATGTGATTTATGCCCAAGAGGCTTTCCTAAATACTCTTTATATATTTTATTAATATATTGATTCTCGTGAGATTTTCTGATAATTTTTCCTTCGTCCTCAGCATAAAGTGCTTGGATCCTTTTCAATCTAGTTTCATCATTGGTTATTCTTGGTTGACCTCCACCACTAATACAACCTCCAGGACAAGCCATCACCTCAATAAAATGATATGGACTTTGGCCTAGTTTTATTTCATCTAATAAAATTGATGCTCCTTTAAGCCCGCTAGTTGCTGCTATTTTAAGCGTAACTCCATTTAAAAATTCCCATTCAGGTTTAGCATTTTTTATCTTAAATTCAGCGGATTTTATTTTTGCTAGGCCTTGAATTGGCTTTACATGTAGCTGCTCAGAGGGGAGTTCTTCCCCTGTAACCACTTCATAAACTGTACGAAGAGCAGCCTCCATGACTCCCCCCGGAACACCAAATATATCAGCTGCCCCTGTGGATTCTCCAAAGGGATTATCAAATTCTCTATCAGGCAGATACGTAAAGTCAACACCGGCATCCTTTATCATTTTCCCCAGTTCCCTTGTGGTAACAACTGCATCTACATTAGCATAACCTTCATTTTCCATTTCAGGTCTAGTAATCTCATATTTTTTGGCAGTACATGGCATAACAGAAACCACGAATGCGTCTTTTGACTCGATTTCTTTCATTGGTGCAAAGTAGCTTTTAACTAAAGCTCCTAACATCATATGGGGAGACTTGCAAGAAGACAAATTGCTTAGCTGATCTGGGTAAAAGTGTTCAATATAATTAATCCAACCCGGGCTACAACTCGTAATCATTGGCAACGTGGGGTTTTCATCTGATACATTAAAACCAGTCTTTTCTAGCTGTTCCTTTGTTATCTTTTTTTCAGAATAAAAAAGCTGTGTCAATCTTTTTAGTAGTTCTGTTCCTTCTTCCATAATCGTAAGGTCTGCGCCAAAATTAGTGTCAAAAACATAGTCAAAATTCATTTCCTTCAATGCACTTACCATTTTACCCGTAACACATTTTCCTGGTTCATATCCAAATTCTTCCCCCAATGCAGCGCGAATAGCTGGTGCCGTTTGAATAAAAACTTTTTTAGTTGAATCAAGTAATGCATCCCAAACTTTTTGAGTTTCCTCTTTTTCTTTTAATGCATCTACAGGACAAACTGATACACACTGACCGCAAAACGTACATGAAGAAGAATTTAGAGGTAAATCACCTGGGCTGACAATGGTCGAAAACCCTCTATTTTGGGGGTTAAGAATTCCCACACCCTGTATTTCATTGCATACAGTAACACACCTACGACAAAGGATGCATTTTGAAGCATCTCTAACTATACATGGTGAAGAGTCATCAATATAAATTTTAGACATTTCACCTTCAAACCTTGAATCTTCAACTTGGACTAATTCGCCTAATTTTTGAAGTTCACAGCTTTGATTACGCCCACAGTTAAGGCAATCCTTTGGATGGTCTGATAGTATTAACTCAAAGATTACCTTCCTTGCTTCTCTAACTCTTTTCGAATTTGTATAAACCACCATTCCTTCCTCTACAGGAGTTATGCAGGAAGCTTGTAAATTTTTACTTCCTTCAACTTCAACCACACAAATTCTACAAGAGCCATATTTATGGATGCCTTCCAAGTGGCATAAGGTCGGTATTAATATATTGTTTTGCTTGGCAACTTCTAAAATTGTCATTTCGGAATCTGCGGTGACTTTTTTATTGTTTATAGTGAGATTTATCATTCTAGTTCACCTCCTAAACCTAAAGTTTTCTATCGCATCTTAGGCAACGCATTGACTCCGCAATCGCATTCAATCTATGGAATCCTAAACAAACTTCTTCAAAATTATCCTTTCTTTCATCGGCATCAAGATATGCCATTTCGAACCTCTTATGTTCCATAATTTCAGAATCATTATAATTTTGAGGAATATCAATATGCTCTCCTTTATTTAACACACCATCTCCTCCAAGGTGTTTGTCCATTGAAGAAGCCGCCTTTTTCCCATC
>DATFJV010000116.1:0-12580 GCA_035268985.1 Anaerovoracaceae bacterium
TGTATATAACAGAATCTAATCTCACTACAACTCTAACATTATGTGTCTTTCCTTTTATACTAGGCGACATCTTAAAAATCTTATTGGCATATTTAGTTTTTAAAAGAATTCCTAAGAGATATATAATATCACAGCAAATAAACTAGGAAAATTTATGAATAAAACAAAAATATTATTCAAAGCTTTACCACTAACTTTTGAGAGGAGCAAATCCATTCTTTCAGCAATAAATATCTGCACTTCCAAAGGTAAGCAGCCAAAGATTACTTGTCCAATATGTAAAATCTGAATTAGATTGCTCTCTTTTTTATCATAATCCTTTATTATATTATCTAATAAGGCATACTTTTCACTTTCAGTCATTTCTTTGCAGCGATTTTTTTCATAAACTTTTACCATACTATTACCCAACTTTCTTTTGTTATAACTTTAACGCTTAATGTTGCAAGCGTCAATTTATTGTAACAAATTACTCATTTTGGGCAAAATCGAAAAGCGCCCGCTTATGCATATCTTAGGAACCTTAGCAGACACTTTTTATTCTCTCTTCTATTGTTTAAGGCCCTTTATCGGAATTCTTAAAATGCTGGTAATACCGCACCTTTGTATTCTTCTTCCATAAAGTCTCTTGCACTTTCACTAGTTAATGCTGAGTAAAGAACTTGAGCAAACTCTTCATTTTCATTACCTTTCTTTACTACTAAGATATTTGCAAACTCTTCTGCCACCTCGGAATCTACTGATTCAAATGCAATTGCATCACCTGTAGTTAATCCAGCGTCTATAGCATAATTACCATTAATAACTGCAAGAGCTAAATCAGGCAAGCTTCTAGGAATTATTGCAGCTTCAAGTTCAATAATTTCAATCTCATAAGGATTTTCAACTATATCGATTTTTGTAGCCTCTAAACCAACTCCATCTTTTAAAGTTATCACGCCTTCTGCTTGTAGTAGCTGCAATGCTCTAGCTTCATTTGTAGTATCGTTTGGAACTCCCACTTTGTCACCTTTTTCTAGGCCTTTTATATCGGTTTTAACACCAACATATATTCCTAAAGGCTCATAATGAATGGCACCAACCGAAGCTAACTTTGTATTTTTATTATTATTAAAGTCTTCCAAGTATGGTAGATGTTGGAAATAATTGGCATCCAATTCACCTTCATCTACAGTTGTATTTGGTAATACATAATCTTGAAATTCTACTATTTCCAAAGTGTAGCCCTGTTCTTCCACTTCAGTAGCGATATAGTTCAATATTTCTGCATGGGGAGATGGTGTTGCACCTACTTTTATAACTTTATCTTCTGCCTCATCTGAACTATCATTACCACATCCTACTAGTAATAAACTAGACAAAGTAACAACTAATAATAATTTTAAAATATTTTTTTTCATAATTTAATCCTCTCTATAATCTGTTATCAATTTTTCTTGCATAACGCATTCCTATTTCTTGCAATACTTGAACTACTATTACTAATATGGCCACTGCCATCCACATGATTTCGGCTTCATAATGATATAGACCGTATTTAATTGCTATATCACCTAAGCCGCCACCTCCTATAACTCCTGCCATGGCCGAATATCCCAGTATTGTTATAGTAGAAAGAGCCGTACCGACTATTAATGCGGGCTTCGCTTCACTAAGCATTACCTTTAAAATTATCGTCATATTGCTAGCACCCATTGATTGCGCTGCCTCTATTACACCTGCATCAACTTCTTTGATGGATGATTCAACCATTCGCGCTATAAATGGGGCTGCTGCTACAATAAGCACGAAGATTGTAGCATTGGTACCAATTGAAGTCCCTACTACTATTCTAGTCAAAGGAATCATTGCAATAAGGAGTATAAGAAAAGGTACTGACCTTACCACGTTTACCAATAGCCCGATTATATTATGTAAAATAGGCATAGGATATATACCATCGCTATCAGTTACAACTAACGAAACCCCCAAAGGAAGTCCTATAATATATGCAATTAATGTAGCTACTATAGTCATATAAATCGTATCCCATAATCCTTGTAAAAACAGTTCCGTCATCATTTCACCTCCCCAATTTCTTCAAATGCCACATTGTGATCGATTAGATAGCCCAGCTGCTTTTTTCTAACATCCTTTTCCTTGGCTAATTCTAATACCATTTGACCTTTATTAACACCTTCAACATTTTGAATATTAGCATAGATTATATTCACCGGTACTTTAGAATACACAACCATATTAGATATTATAGGTTCATATGATGTCTTTCCATCAAATACCAATCTAACAAGATTTTCCCCTGTCAAACCATCGGTTTTTTCTTGGTCAGGAAATACCAACCTTTTAGCTGCTTTAGTCTTTGGTTTAGTAAAAATCTCATCTACCTTGCCCTCTTCGGCGATTTCTCCCGCTTCTATTATTGCAACTCTATCGCAAACCTGCTCTATAACACTCATTTCATGAGTTATTATAACTATAGTAATCCCTAAATCTTTATTTATGCCCTTTAAAAGCCTTAGTATTGATCTTGTGGTTTTAGGGTCTAAAGCACTTGTTGCCTCGTCACAAAGGAGTACTTTGGGGTTATTCGCTAACGCTCTAGCTATAGCGACTCTTTGTTTCTGCCCACCTGATAATTGGGACGGATATGAGCTTAATCTATCCCCCAAATCTACCATTTTTAACAACTCAGTTGCTCTAGCTATAGCATCCTTCTTTTTCATTCCTGCAATTTGTAGGGGAAAGCAAACATTTTCCAATGTATTTTTTTGCATCAATAAGTTAAATTGCTGAAAGATCATTGCTATTTCTCTACGTCTTAAATTTAACTCCTTCTTCTTTAAACCAGAAAGCGATTCTCCATTAAATACTACATTTCCAAGTGTTGGCTCTTCTAATAGGTTAATACATCTTACTAAAGTACTTTTCCCTGCACCACTTAGGCCAATTATCCCATATATTTCACCTTCCTTAACATCAATGCTAATATCATTAAGGGCCCTTAAAATCCCATCCTTTGTATCAAAGTCTTTAGTAACGTTTTTTAAATTAATTATTGTTTCACTATTTGACACTTTTCTTCTCCTTTAATAAACAAAAAAGCAGGTCATAACGGCCTGCTTAGCATTCTTATTACATGAAAATCTACACAGATTTTCAACTAGCATTAAGTTAGATTAAATACCTACATTCGTTTTTTAGCAGTACACATGCACATGCCCATCATATTCATTTCCATCATCATTTTTCTTATGTACATTGTGAACTCCTTTCCTACAAAATATTTAATCTTAAGTTGTATATATATTAGCAGTAAAATTGTGTAATGTCAATAATTTATTTTATTATCTTTATCAATTTTTGTTAAATTACCTCATATCTATCTGGCTTTCCTTGTTTAAAGTAAATTTTATAACCTCTCCCTGGCTTTGGCATCCAATCCCACATGTTTTTTGATTCTTCAGGAAAAAGCCTATCAAGACTTGCTGTTATTACCCCTCCGTGAGCTATTACAATAGAAGGCACAGTATTATTTAAATGATTATCTATAAGCTTGTTCAACCCTTTATATACCCTATTCGCAAAGATTATTTTACTTTCTCCATTGGGGAATCTGTATTCTAAATCATTTGTATATGCAAAGCGATTAAAATCATCATCGCTTTTAAGCTCATCGTAAGTTTTACATTCATAATCACCAAAATTCATTTCTCTTAATTCAGGGATTATTGCATGCTCTACTTCACCATATAGCAATTTTAAAGTCTGCTCCGTTCTGGTCATTCCACTTGTATAATAAATGGCTTCTTTTTCATGGGGATATAGGCCCTTGTTTTTCAACTTATTTAACTCTTTGATACCTTCATTTACTAAAGGTATATCCACGCTACCATAAAACCATTTTTTCTGGTTTCCTTCGGTTATCCCGTGTCTAATAAAACATATGTATGAACTCATTCTGTTCTCCTATTTAATTTTGTCGGGTATCCCACAAAATATTCTAACTACTTCATCTGCTTCCTTGCCTAGCATAAGCATAGTTCTTCCCACCATCTCTCTCCAATCTCTTTCTATCCTAATCATGGAAACAACACCTTGGGTAATGTCATCACATATTATTATTTTATCTCTTAATTTATCCATATTTTTTGAAATTAGTTCTTTTGCTTCAATTTCTTTTTCATTGCATGCATAGATAAACTCTTCTAAATTATCAATAACTTTTTTCGAATAATCAATATCGATATTATCCCTTGTACATGTGTATACTTCTTCTTCTTTTAAATCATATTGTTCTAATACATATTCAAGCTTTCCTTGAAAAGCTCCACCAAAAATTAATTTCATCACAACTCCTAAATAAATATTAATAAAATAACTGCTGCAAGTTCGGAGACAACAATGGACATACCTGCAATATCCCCAGAATAACCGCCTAATTGGTTCTTTCCATATATTGATGTTAAAAATCCGGCTATATATGCAACGGCAAATACGGCTAGAACTTCAAATACTTCTGAAGTAATAAGGATGGCCAATGTCAAAAATATTAAAGTCTGTATCAGTGTAAGCACCTTTTCGATTATGCTTTTACCCATCTGATAATCCCCTGCAAACTGGCTATGTCCAATGGGTTTGAACGACATTACTGAAAAAGATGCTATACTTCTGCTAGCGATTGGAATTATAAAAAAACTCCACTTGTTTGCAAAAACGGCACCACTCATCATTGCTGTATACATGCATAAAACCAACATTACAAGGGCAATTACAGCAAAAGCCCCAACGCTAGAATCCTTAAGAATCCTTTGTCTATCCTCAAGAGGTCTTCTGGACATAATTGCATCTGTGCAATCCATAAAACCATCTAAATGAAAAAACCCAGAAACTCTATAAGGATAGAGCATCATCAAAAATGCCGCGAATATAACTGGCATATCTATGTTAATTATAATTGCTAAAAGAAGCATCCAAACAGCTCCAATTACCGCTCCTATTGAAGGCAATAATGCTATCATGACCCCTCTTGAATTTTCGTCCCATTTTTTATATGGACAAGGCAATGCCAAAAAATTGCTCCATGCCATAAAAAATCCTGTAACTATTTTCATTTCCCACTCCTATTTATGAACCTTTGTGAATCCATATGCTACTTCTATAACTTTGTCACATGATTTTGCCAAAGTCCTGTCTAGTCTAGCTAAACTTTCTCGGTATTTATCTGTTAAATCATCAAAATTATTGGAATCAGAATACAAATAATCAGAAACAAATACCGTATTGTTTGATGTTTTACAAAACTCTTCTAAC
Source organism: Anaerovoracaceae bacterium (assembly GCA_035268985.1). Taxonomy (GTDB): domain Bacteria; phylum Bacillota; class Clostridia; order Peptostreptococcales; family Anaerovoracaceae; genus JAAYHV01. Next base: position 5,311 of record DATFJV010000116.1, read on the forward strand.
TCTGAAGATATTTTATTCCCCGCGTTTAAAACGGGTTCACCATTAATAGGAAACATCTCGTTCATGAGAAGCGCTGTAACACTGTCAAAAAGAAATACACCGTTTTTATCAGCTTTATCAAAAACATTCAAGATGTTGGTAGGCTGCTCTATTGTAATATAACCCCAACCATCTCTTTCTCTCATATGTCTTTCTATTCTAATATGATCTTCTTCATCTGTGGGAATCATCGTCGCTATATAATATAGTGGAAGACCATTTTTCTCTGCTATTTCTTTTGTAATATGCTGAGCATAATATGACTTTCCGTTTTTGCAACCGCCACTAATAAAACAGTTCATTAACACTCCCTTCTAAAATAAGTTTTTATCTCTTATCTCTTCTAAGTAATCTGCATCTATACTTGCTTCTTCCAATGTCCACATTAAATTCATAGTTCCACTGGCAGCTTCAATTATTTTAAATGCTATCGGGCAACCACTTCCTTCTCCAAGTCTCATTCCCAAACTAAACATTGGCTTCATATCAAGCTCGTTCATTGCCTTCATGTAACCTTTTTCGTATGACTTGTGAGATGCGAACATAAAGTTTGTAACTTCAGGACATATGGTTTTTGCCAATAAAGCCGCATTTGCCGATATAAATCCATCTATTACTACTGGTATTCTATAAATAGCCGCTCCTAAAAATGCCCCCACCATAGCCCCAATATCAAAACCACCTACCGCAGCTATAATTCCTATTGGATCCTCACTGCTTAGATTCTTAGTGGATTCTTCAACTACTCTTACTTTTTTGTTTAGGCCAGCATCATCCAATCCGCCACCTCTCCCAACAATATCTTTTGCCGGTAAATCAGTTAAGGATGCAAGCACACATGAACTGGTGGTGGTATTTCCGATACCCATTTCACCTACACCAAATAATTCTATTCCACATTCTTTAGATGATTTTACAGCTTCAATACCTATGAATATTGCATTTAAAGCATCTTCTCTAGTCATAGCTGGCTCTTTAAATAAATTTTTTGTCCCTTTTCCTAAGCTTCTATAAACAATTCCTTTTGTTATTCTTTTTTCTCCATTTTCCTCAACTATCATATCATTGGTATATAAGTCTTCTGGAATATCCATGGCTACACCCATATCTACTACTAACAAATCAAAGTCAAAGTATTTGGCCATAGATGACACCCCTGTTATTCTTCTGGTGAAATTTACTGTTTGAGATAATGTTACTTGCTGAGGAGCAGAGGCAATACCTTCCTCACACACTCCATTATCTGCCGAAAAGACTAATACCGCTTGCTTTTTAACATCATTTTTTATCTTCCCAGTTATACCTGCTAACCTTATGGAAATTTCTTCTAAATACCCTAAACTTCCGGGAGGTTTTGCCAAATAATCTTGTCTTTCTTTTGCCGCTTTAACCGCAGTTTCATCTAGAGATTTTACATCCTTTAATAATTCCGTCAATTCCTGCTCCATTTTATTCATATATACTCACCCTCCTCAAGCCATTTTATGCTTTCTATGCAGTTCATACTTTCAATTGTGTAAGTAACGCATTCATCACAATTTTTCGTTATGCAATCAAACACCTTATGATAATCCAAACTCCCATCACCTAAAGGTTTGTGAGAATCTTTTGTTCCATCGTTATTATGGATGTGAAAATGCTTTATTCTTTTACCTAATATTTCAATCCAATCATAAATATCATAATCATTTTTTCTAGCGTTGGCATGACCTATATCAAGGCAAATCCCAACCCTTTTATCTCCTATGATATCAATAATCTCTTTTAACGCCATTGGGCTAGTTTCGAAAACATTTTCTATGCATATATTAAAATCATCCGGCTTATTCTTAATGAATCTTTCCCAAAATTTTGAAGATTTTTCAATGTGCCATGAGTCATAATACATATCGGTTATTAACCCTGTATGGAACACCATTTTCTTGGACCCTGCTTTTATCGCAAATTCTGCAGCTTCATTCAGTCTTTCCATGCCCGCCTCAACTATTTTTCCATCTATCCCCATGGGGATTATTTCAGTAAATGGGCCATGAACTATTAAATTATCTTTGCAATTACAATAGTTAACATCTTCCCTTAATGTGTTTATTGTACTTTCTTCATCCAGACATTCGGTAATACAAATATGATTAGATTCCATTCCTAATCCATATTCTTTGATTGCTTTTAAAGAATTTTCTGCGTATGTTGCCACATATACTCTATCTCTAATATTCATATTTCCAACCTTTCTAAACAATTTTAACACAATGCAATGGGTAAATAAAGGAAATTATTTGGCTTGAATATTAATACATTTCTGTTATAATTATCTATATGACAATTCATATGTAAATATTACTATACAATATTAAAAATTTCGTAAATCCAAAAATTGAATAAATATCATCTTACATATATTTAAAAGACACAATCTAAATTTTAATTAAGAAAGGTAAAATAATTATGAGCAAGAAAATGCGTGGTAATCTCTTACTATTAACCACCGCCTTGGTTTGGGGCATAGCCTTTGTGGCTCAACGTTCTAGTATGGATTTCATTGGTCCCTTCACATTCAGTAGTCTGAGATTAATATTAGGAAGTATTGTTTTAATCCCTGTTATTAAGATCTTTTCTCCCAACCCTTTTCTAAGGGATGATGGCACTGAAAAGGATGAATCAGAATTGGCTATGGACAAGAAAAACCTTATAACGGGAGGTGTTGCTTGCGGAGTCGCTTTATTTATGGCAACTTCTTTACAGCAAATAGGTATACAATACACTACCGCTGGTAAAGCGGGGTTTATAACTGCTTTGTATATAGTATTTGTTCCTATAATAGGCGGAATATTCTTGCACAAAAAAACACGTAAACTTTTATGGTTTAGCGTTTTCTTGGCTGCGATAGGTCTATATCTTCTAGCTATGACTGCTAATAGTTTTCATTTAGCAAAAGGGGACGCTTTAATGCTTCTTTGTGCAGTAGCTTTTGCCGTTCATATTCTTATCATAGATCATTTTTCGCCCCTAGCTGACGGGGTGAAACTATCAGCTATTCAATTTTTCGTTTCTGGAGTTCTAGCATTAATATTTATGGCAATATTTGAAGACCCTAATTTTGCAGCAATCTGGGATGCAATAGTGCCTATACTTTATGCAGGTGTTATTTCAGCTGGCGTGGGATATACATTCCAAATAATTGGTCAAAAAGATACTGATCCGACTGTAGCCTCATTAATACTCAGCTTAGAATCTGTATTTGCGGTTCTTGCTGGCATATTATTACTAAGAGAAGGTTTGTCTCTGAGAGAATTCTTGGGATGTTTGATAATGTTTTGCGCAATCGTGCTTGCGCAAATGCCTACTAAGGAAGAGCGTATGCTCACAAAAGAAAAGAAAATTAACGGTTAACATGAGATAAGATGGGCTTTGCCCATCTTTTTTGGAGGATAATGTGATATTATCAGAATTACTTTCTTTACCATTGTTTAATAATTTCAAACAAATAAACGAAACCACGGGGCTAAACAATGAAGTTTCAGGCACCGCCATATTTGATTGGGAAAGTAGAGAGGATGTTAAGGAAACCTTCAATAAGGGAGAATTTGTTATAACAACTTTGGCGAGATTTAAAGATAATAACCATGACAAATCAGTTTTGGACTCCCTTTTCGCTGTATTTGAACAAGAGGTTTCTGCATTCGCGGTCAAAAAAACTTTTAGTTTTCAACTGCCTAAAGACCTCATTGATTACGCATCGAAAAAATCAATTCCCGTGTTTGTATTTGAAACAACTTATGTTGACGATATAATTTACGTTATAAAAAATTCGCTAATTAATAATTCTCTAAACAACATGCAATTACAGAAGTTGAACGAGATATTAAATACCACCAATGAAAGCAGAATTAAAGAACTTAGCATGGGTATCAATAAATACTTTAACAATAATTATATATTCATATCATCTTATATCGGCAAAAACTCAAAATTAATTATGCAAAGCAAAAATGCGGTTAAGGATATTTTAAGCAAAACAGATTTAGTATATACTCTTGTATTTGGAGAGGAGAATCTTTTTGCAATAATAACTTACTCGGACAGCCAATGGGATATAATTTATTCTACTGTAGAAGATATAAAAGAATCTCTACTGACATTTACCAATCAACATATAGGAGTAAGCAGTTTTAACAACAATATAAATAAATCAAAGGAAGCCATTTTAGAAAGCATATTTGCATTGGCTTCATCAATTATTTCAGGCAGTAACTTTGTAAAGTTTAATGATTTGCATGGTGAAAAGCTAATCTATCCTGTTTTATTCACAACAAAAGGGATTAATTATTACAACTATGTGGAAACTATATTCAATTCCCATGACAAAGAATATGCTTCTGATTTTAAAAAGACTCTGCTATCTTATATAAAAAACAGCGGCAATATTAACAATGTAGCTGAAGAACTATATCAGCATTCTAACACTATTCGATATAGAATAAAGAAAATCCAATTGTTACTTGGTATTAATGATTCTTACGAAGCTCATTATATGATGTATACCTATTCAAAACTAAATAGTTATTATAAAGTATTAAACGAGTATGAATTAAATACGAAGCCACTATAATAAAATGGCTTCGTATATTTTTATTTTTCGTAAGCTTTTAGAAAAAGTGCGTAAAATATTTCCTCATTGATTTCCCTTGGGTTATCTGGCGTAGAAACATTCCGTTCTGCCGCCTTCGCCAATTCTCCAAAATCGCTTTTATTAATCACTTCATAATCACTCATTTTAGGAATTTTCACATCACTACATAGCTTCTCAAATTCTGTGACACATTGATATGCTGCGTCTTCAGTTTTCATTCCTTCTATGTTTACACCAAGGGCCTTAGATATGTTGGCATATTTAATATAATCGGCTGGTACATTGTACTCTGTAACAGTAGGGAGTATCATCGCATTCGCCACACCGTGGGGCAAATCATACCTACCTCCTAGGGCTTCTGCCATGCAGTGCACCCCTGCCGTATCTGAAAATCCAAAAGCTAACCCAGCTATAGTACTCCCTATCATCATGTTAGCGCAATTCTCTAAGTTAGGATTTAATACTGCTTCTCTTAAATTTTTGCTGATTATCTCGATTGCATAAAGAGCAAATGCATCAGTATGGGGGGTGGCAATTTTGCAAGTATATGCTTCTACAGCATGGGTCATCGCATCAATACCACATGCGGCCATAATAGTTGATGGTAAATTAAGTATTGTACATGGATCTATCAACGCAACTTTTGGCGCTACCCTAATATCAACTATATTTAGTTTTTCCGCTTTCATAGTATCTGTAACCACAGCAAATGGTGTAACTTCACTACCTGTACCTGCAGTAGTTGGTATTGCTATGACAGGTGTTATGTCTCTTTCTAACAAATCTTCACCGCACCATACTTTAACATCTCCGCCATGAGTCAAGAGAACCCCTATAGCTTTTGCTGTATCCATGGAGCTTCCGCCGCCTATAGCTATTATGACATCTATACTTCTATTTCTAAACATTTCATATCCTCTTTGAACCTGGTAGTCTCTAGGATTAGGAACCACCTCATCAAAAAGGTAATATTTAATACCTTCGTCTTTTAATGCATTAATAACAGGTTCCACAAGCCCAGCTGCGATTACTCCTTTATCTGCAACAATTAGAACCTTCTGGCCGTTAAGCAACTTAACTTCATGACCCACTTCGTTTATTTTACCTTCCCCAAATTCAATTCTTGTGGGAAAAGCAACTGAATAATTATTTAAAGTCATTTTTCCACCTATTTCTTTTCTAGTGTCTTATAAAAATCTTCTAGGGCTTTAATCGCACGATCAATTTCACTTTGTAAAGTATAAGGGGCTAAACCTATCCTAAGCACACCACCTTTTTCTTCTAGTTTAAGTACATTGTTTATGGTTTCGATAGCATAAAAATCTCCATCCCAAACGAATAAACCTCTGTCTCCAAAGAAAACTCCAATATCATGTGTATGAACGCCATCAATAGTAAAAGTTACAGTTGATGTTCTTGGTTCACCTTCCGCTACACCATAAAGCTTTAAGCCTGGAAATTCTCTGAATTTTGTTCTCAGTTGAACGGCTAACCCCTCTTCATATTCATCTATAGCCATCATAGCTGCAACAACATTTCTTCTTCTGCCTGTTAAACCTTTAAGTTCATCTTTAAAATATTGAGCATGCCTTTCTCCAATATCTGCTAAAAATTCAACCGCCTCTGCTGCTCCCATAATAGTCTCGGCATCAGGAGTTCCTGTTTCAAATTTATGAGGAGTCTCACAATTATCAGTTGCCATGACCCTTAATGTTCTAACTTTGTCTGCGATTTCTTTCTTTATATACATAATCCCTACGTGTGGTCCAAAGAATTTATACGCCGAACATAGCAAGAAATCAGCGTCTATAGCTTTAACATCAATAGGTTTATGAGGAGCATAATGCACTGCATCAACAACAGTTAACGCACCATATTTATGTGCTTCATCTATATATTTCTTAACATCTGTAATTGTTCCACATGAATTAGCAGCCCAATTGATCGCTAATACTTTGGTTTTTTTAGAAAGTTTATTTTTGAAATCATCCCAATCCAAGGTAATGTTATCAGTATTTATCTTAACACTTTTAACAACTATCCCAAAGTCCTCTAAGGTTCTCCAAGGGGATCTGTTTCCTTCATGGTCAATATCTGTAATCAATACTTCATCTCCAGGGTTCATTGTTCTTACCAACCCTAAAGCTAACTTAAAATTATTTGATGTTGTATTTTCTCCAAAGGCAACTTCATCTGCACCACAATTGAAAAAATCACCATAAACCGCTTTGGCATGAAGTATCATTGCGTCACTTTCCCTTGAAGTCGCAAATGCACCATCACAATTCGCATTATGATAGTATAAATAATCATTAACTTTATCCACCACTCTTTTAGGTACTTGAGAACCTCCCGGTCCATCTAAATATGCAGCTGGATAACCATTTGTGGTTCTCGACATAGCTGGGAACTGATCTCTTACATAATCTACATCAAATTTAAAATTCTTCATAACTAACCTCCTATATTAACTATTCTTAATTTTATGATACTCTCCTTACAAACTCATTGCAATTGGATGTGTTTACAAATATTTACCAATATCTTTGTAATTATTACATACTTGCGCTATTGTATGTGATAACCTGTTTCTGCTATAAT
>DATFJV010000117.1:0-11276 GCA_035268985.1 Anaerovoracaceae bacterium
GAAGAATTGAAACCTTTTAACGGAACTAAGGTTATTGCGACAGGTCTATTATCAGAGCCTGTTGAAATACTTGATATTTTTGATGAGAACAATATAGCTGTTATGGGTGATGATTTGGCCCAGGAATCAAGACAGTGGAGAACTATAGTTAACGACAATTCCGGAAACGTATGGAAGAAAATGGTTAGTAGAGTTGCTGATCAAAGGGGGGATACATTCTTCTATGAATACATGAAGTCCAGGGGAAATAGATTAATTGAAATGGTAAAGGACAAGAGCGCTGACGGAGTTGTGGTCTTTATGATGAAGTTTTGTGATCCCGAGGAGTACGACTATCCTATATATAAGCAGGAAGTTGAAGCTGCTGGGATACCAATACTTTATCTAGAGATAGACCAACAAATTACTTCATACGAGCAAATCAGGACCAGAATTCAAAGTTATTCTGAAATGCTAATGATGAGGAGGTAGTATATGTATTTAGGGATAGATATCGGTTCATCTTCATCTAAAGCTGTAGTTTTAAATGAAAAGAACGAAATTGCAGGTATTTCTGTTAAGAATCTCGGAACAGGCACAGATGCTCATAAAGAAGTGGTTGCAGAAGCTTTATCAAACGCAGGAATAACAGAAGAATATATTAATTATACTGTTGTGACTGGATACGGAAGGGTTAATTACGATAAAGCTGATAGGCAGATTACAGAGATAACATGCCATGCTAAAGGTGTAGCCCACTATAATAATGATGTTAAAACTATCGTTGACATAGGTGGACAAGATTCAAAGGTAATCAAATTAAACGAAAATATGCAAGTGGATAACTTTGTAATGAATGAAAAATGTGCTGCTGGCACAGGTCGCTTTTTAGAAGTTATGGCTAGAGTATTGGGCTGTAGCTTGGATGATTTATCAGAAATGGCTAAAAAAGCAACTACTCAAATATCAATTAGTAGCGTATGTACAGTTTTTGCTGAAAGTGAAGTGATATCAAGGCTATCAGGTGGAGAAAGCAGAGAAAATGTTGCAAGAGGTGCACACATTGCCATTGCAAAAAGGGTAATGGGCATGTGTAACAGAGTGGGCTATGCCCCTAAAGTAGTAATGACAGGTGGGGTAGCATTAAACGAGGATATGGTAGATGTTCTTTCTAATGAATTAGGTCTAGATATCGAAGTATTACCGAATTGTCAAGCAATAGGTGCTATAGGTGCAGCAACATTCGCCCATGATTTATATAAAAAAATGGAGGCTGATAATAATGCTAATTGACAAAGAAGGTATAAAAAAGATTATCCCTCATAGAGACCCAATGCTTTTAATAGACAAGGTTTTGTATTTGGAAGAGGAAAAATATATTAAAACAGAATTCTATGTATCTTCTGAAAGACAAATTTTTGAAGGGCATTTTCCGGAAGCCCCCGTTTTACCAGGAGTATATACTGTGGAAATTATGGCTCAAACTTCGGATGTATTAATATTATCTACTAAAAGATATGCAAATACTATACCTTTGTTTATCGGTATAGACAAAGTTAAATTCTTAAAAAAAATAGTCCCAGGTGATACTATTTTAATAACTTCTGAAATAGTAAAAGAGAACAAAGAAAAAGCGATAGTAACTTGCGAAGCAAAAGTATATAAAAATGATGAGGTAGCATGCATTGGTAACGTAACATTGGCTATGCGTTAAATACATATGAAGAAAGGACGAAGAATATGAATTGGAAAGAAATCTATAATAGCCGTTTAGTTACGGCCGAAGAAGCATTAAATCAAATAAAAAATGGGGAAGAGGTGGTGCCTTCCCATGCAGCAGATGAACCTCAACATTTATTTAAAAAACTGGTCGAGATGAAGGACCAATTTAAGGATGTGGGTATACTGCAGGGGCTTAATATTGGCAATGCACCATATGCAGTGCCAGAATGTTATGGACATTTAAGAGTCGATTCATTCTTTTTAGGTAAAAATAATAGAGTTTGTTGTCAAGAAGGTAGAGGAGAAATAATACCGATGCACTTTTTTGCCCAACCTATAGCTATCAGAGATGGTTACGTGCCAGTTGACGTTGGACTTATTCAAGTTACTCCGCCGGATGAAGATGGATATGTGTTTATGGGTACTTCATGTGACCAAACAAGAGCCATCGTTGAAAGAGCAAGAATAACCATAGCTCAGGTTAATAAAAATGTGCCTCATATACTAGGCGAAACTAAATTGCATGTTTCTGAAATAGATTATTTTGTTGAATATGATGAAGACATATATGAACTGCCACTTATATCAAGTGATGATCCTATCGCTGAAAAAATAGGATATAATATTTCGACGATGATTGAAGATGGTTCGTGTCTACAAATGGGTCAAGGAACTGTTCCAAATGCCATACTGAAATTTTTAGAAAATAAAAAGGATTTGGGAATTCATACAGAAGTGTTTTCTGATAACCTAATTCATTTAATTGAAAAAGGTGTAGTTAATGGTAGCAAAAAGAGTTTATATCCAGGTAAAATAGTAGCTACTTTTGTACAAGGTACAAAAGACTTATATAAATATGTTGACTATAACCCTATTATTCAGCTTATGCCTGTAAACTATACTAATAGTATTGGTAACATAGCGCAAAACGATAATGTAGTAGCAATTAATTCTGCTATTCAAGTTGATTTAATGGGACAAATTGTAGCGGATTCCATAGGTAGTAAGATGTTTTCTGGAGTCGGTGGACAGCAAGACTTTATTAGAGGTGCCGAAGAGTCATATCACGGCAAACCAATTATTGCATTACCGTCAACCGCAAAGAACGATAGTATATCTAGAATAGTAGCTGTATTAAAACCAGGAACACCTGTAACAACAACTAGAAATGACGTACATTATGTTGTCACTGAATATGGTATCGCAGATTTATTCGGTAAATCAATTACTGAGAGATGTGAACAACTTATAAACATAGCTCATCCTAAATTTAGAGAGCAGCTTAAGAAAGAGTTCGATGAATATAGGAAGAGTGCAGGTCAAATATATATAAAATAATAGGAGGATGTTATGACTATGATGACAGGGGCTCAATATATAGAGAGCTTAAGGAAACTTAATACTAGAGTATATATGTTTGGTGAAAAAATAGATAATTGGGTGGATCATCCCATTATCAGACCATCAATTAACTGTGTGTCTATGACTTACGAATTAGCACATAAACCTGAATATGAAGATTTAATGACAGCAACTTCTCATATGACAGGAGAAAAGGTTAATAGGTTTACTAATATTCACCAAAACACTGAAGATTTGAAGAAAAAAGTAAAAATGCAAAGATTACTTGGCCAACAAACTGCAAGTTGTTTTCAAAGATGCGTGGGGATGGATGCATTTAATGCAGAGTATTCAACAACATATGAAATAGATGAAAAATACGGAACTAAATATCATGATAACTTTAAAGAATTTCTTAAGATGGTACAAAGGGAAGATTTAACAGTTGATGGTTGTATGACAGATCCAAAGGGAAACAGAGGAAAAGCTCCCCATGATCAAGATGATTTAGATTTATTCCTAAGAATTGTCGAAAGACGTGAAGACGGAATAGTCGTAAGAGGCGCAAAATGCCACCAGACTGGTTCAATCAACTCTCATTGGCATCTAATTATGCCTACAATATCAATGGGCCCTGATGACAAAGATTATGCGGTTTCTTTCGCATGTCCCAGTGATGCAGAAGGCATGTACATGATATACGGTAGACAATCATGTGATACAAGAAAGCTTGAAGAAGTATCTGACATTGATGTTGGTAACAGTCAGTTTGGCGGACAAGAAGCACTAGTAGTATTTGATGATGTATTTATTCCAAGTCAATATGTATTTATGGATGGTGAATTTGATTTTGCTGGTATGCTTATTGAAAGGTTCGCAGGTTTTCATAGACAGTCATATGGTGGTTGCAAAGTTGGAGTAGGTGATGTTGTAATAGGAGCTGCAGCCTTAGCGGCTGAATATAACGGAGTTGAAAAAGCTTCTGCAGTTAAAGATAAACTAATTGAAATGATACATTTAAATGAAACATTATATAGCTGTGGATTAGCTTGCTCCACAGAAGGACATAAAACATCATCTGGTGGATATCTAATAGATCTACTACTTGCCAATGTATGTAAGCAAAATATTACTAGGTTTCCTTATGAAATCGTAAGATTAGCTGAAGATATAGCTGGTGGAATGATGGTTACCCTTCCTTCACAAAAAGACTTTAGTTCCGACATAAAGGTTGGAAGAAATGGTGAAACGATCGGTGATATTTGCGAAAAGTACTTTGTGGGTAACGGAATATGTTCTACTGAAGATAGAATTAGAGTAATGAGGCTTTTAGAAAACCTATGCTTAGGTACAGCAGCAGTTGGGTACAGAACAGAATCTATGCATGGAGCAGGTTCTCCACAGGCGCAAAGAATAATGATTGCAAGACAGGGTAATATCCAAGGAAAGAAAGAATTGGCGAAGGCAATCGCAAAAATAGAAAAATAATAATACTAGTAATTAATTATTACACTCCTTTAAAATCAGTCAAGCCGGAACTAAAAAGTTATGGTTTGACTGTTTTTTAATGTGCATAAATATGGTTTCTAATATTAAAAAAGCTTGGGTATATTGATATTAACCCAAGCTTTTAGTAAACACGATTTAAATTACTATATTAAATTAGGTAAGAATAATGCAAATGACGGAACATAAGTAGTGACCATAAGTACTATGAACGCTGCTATGTAAAATGGTACCATGTGTGGTAGTACTTCATCCATATTCAGTTTTCCCACCTTACAACCCACGAACAGATTAGCTGCAAACGGAGGAGTGATCATTCCGATTTCTAAGTTAAGTAGCATAATCGCTGCAAAGTGAATAGGGTCAACATTAAATGATATTGCTACAGGAATAAGTATCGGTCCTAACAGTAGTATACTACTGTTTGTTTCCATAAACATTCCTACTATGATTAATAGTATGTTTAATATTAGTAAAAATACGATTTTTGAATCTGTAAATTCTAGCATAGTGTTTGTTAACATTTCTGGTATTCTAGTAAAGGTAACCATCTTACCGGCAACAGCAGCAAATACATTAAGCATAGCTATTGTCGCTGAAGTTACAGCAGCATCTTTAACTAATAGAGTAAATTTCTTTTTGGGCCATCCCATTTTTTTAAGTGGTAATATTACCCAACCTACTAATAGACCGTAAGCCACGGCAACTGCCCCTGCTTCAGTAGGTGTAAACACACCGCCATATATGCCGTAGAATATAATAACAGGCATCATAAGAGCTATTGATGAAGCCCAAGTAGCTTTAGCTATACCAAGGGTATACTCTTTAAGTACAAGTGGATCTTTATTTTTTGGTTCTTTTTTCCCGTAATAGAAGTAATTGATAATAATATACAATAGTCCCAATAAGAGCCCAGGGGTTATAGTACACAGCCATACTTTCATCAAGTTTTGTCCAGACATCATAGCATATATAATTCCAGGTATTGAAGGTGGTATCAATATGCCTAGGAAACCACAAGCCGATATTAGTGCTGTACCATACTTTTTATCATAACCTTCTTTTTCAAGTTCAGGAAGCATCATGCCGCCTATACCTGAGATAGTTGCTAGTGAAGAACCTGTAATTGCGCCAAATAGCATACAAGTTACAACAGTAACTGCTCCTGCAGCACCCCTAAGTCTTCCTATAATTGATTTTGAGAAAGACATAATTGCAGTTGCGATTCCAGTGGCGGCCATAAGGTCTCCAGCGAATATGAATGCAGGGATTGCCAACCAAGTGAAAATATTTAGTGAATTAGCCACTGACATAGGGACTGATAATATGTTTAAGTCTGCATATATCATAGTAGAAACAGCAGCTATACCCATAGCGAAAGGTATTGGAACTCTAATAAGTCCTAGACCTAAAAATAATAAAAGGAATATTCCAAGATAAATCATTGTGCCACACCTCCTTTTAATGTATTTTTAATATCAATTATTTTTTCCAATAAGTTCAATGCATAATGTAGTACTATTAATGCACCTGAAATAACAATAGGTAGGTAAACGATCCACATAGGCCATTGCATAGCAACTGTTAGCATTTCCCCTTCTTTAGTTGTTAGCATGTAATCTCCCACAGCTGTGGTAACGTAATACCAAAAGTATCCGCAAATACCAAAGGCGAATATATCTAATATATCAAGAGTTAAAGTTATTTTCTTTTCATTGTGTTTGAAAATCTTATTAAATAATAGTGGTATTATGTTAATTGTTATGTGTTCAGTTTTTCTTACAGCTACAGCGGCACCAGTAAAACTAACACCTATATATACAAATCTTACGATTTCCTCGGCCCAAGCTAAAGGCATGTTTAAGACATATCTTAAAAGAACTTGTATTAATAATAGGCTAAGCATTATTAAAAATGAAATCCACGTAACTTGTTCCTCAACCCAACATATACCATCTCCAATTTTTTGGACTTTATTTTTTCTCATAATGGTACTCCTTAAAATTTATTTTTTCGTATTTGTATCATTTTAATGTTTGCGAATATCAAATATGAAGTTAATAATATAACTAAATGAAGATTCAATTCTTAAAACAATACAGTAGCCGGCATTTGCTCAGCTACTGTACTTAATAAATTCAGTCTAAATCTAATTAATTTAAACCTGCTTCTTCTAAGATTCTAGCAACCGCTTCTTGGTCGTAATATTGTGTAATGTCTTCATCTTGCCATACTTTTTCAGCTGCAGCTCTCATCGCTTCGTCCAAGCTATCTGTAGTTTCGATGATAGTTACTCCTGAAGCTTCCATTTCTTCAACCATCGACTTAGTACTAGCTCTTACAGCTGCTGTAACATCTTCACTGTAAGCTGTAGCAGCGTCTAAAAGAATTGTCTGTTGTTCTTCGGTTAAGCTATCAAACTTATCAGGATTAAAATAGATACCTGCTGGTGCATAAGCGTGGTTAGTCTTAGTCATGTAATCTTGGAATTGATAAAGATTAGCTGTGTAAGAAAGCACAGGTCCATTATCTTGTCCAGCTACAACACCCTGCTGTAAAGCAGATGGTAAATCTGTGAATGCTATAGGTGTAGGTGTAGTTCCTAAGTTAGTAAAGAAAGAAATGTAAATAGGAGCTTCTGGAACTCTTAATTTCATACCTTCTAAATCCTCTGGAGTTTCAATAGGTTTAACTGAATTTGTCATCCATCTAAAATCACAATCAGTCCATCCTAGAACCATAAGGCCTTTTTCTTCACATAATTCTGTTGCTCTTTCGCCCATCCAACCGTTAAAGAATAGTTCGTCTACTTCGTCTAAACTTGTCATAAGGTAAGGTAGGTTAAGAAAACCTAATTCAGTAACTACTGCGTCTGTACCTACGGTAGAGTTAACACTCATATCCAATGTACCAGTAACTACTGCTTCTACATGTTCTTTGTCACTTCCGTGAACTCCGCCGAAATCCAGTGCAACTTCTATACTGCCACCAGAGTTTTCTTCTACAGCTTCTTTAAAATTTTGAGCTTCTAAATACCAATCATGTGTTGTAGAAACTGTTGAGCCAAAATGTATTACCACTGGTTCAGTTCCATCACCTTCACTACTATCACCACATGCTGCTAATGATAGAACCATAATCATTGATAAAGCAATAATCAATAACTTCTTCATATTAATTGTCCTCCTATTTAGTTAGTAATTTCGCATTTCATTTAATTGCGATACACTTTAATTAAAAAGCAAGTATTATGCCAAAAGTAATTTATATATAGATATTTATTACTTTAGTTGAAATTCTAACTAAAATAAATTCATACTAGTCAAATTCCTATATAATTTGTTTTTTGAAACGATGCAAAATAGCATTAATATAGCTTTAGGTATGCAAACCGGCATCAAATGATTGATTTTTGTAACCCTTTTATTTGTTAAATCATTATAATATGCGCAAGGGTAAGAGTCAATTAATATGGCACATTATTTGCAGTAATAAATAATACATATATAAGGAGGAAATTATGGAAACAATAAAACTATATGATAATGATAATGTCGCTTTAGCCATAGAGGAACTTAAAGTGGGAGATGAAATATTAGTTGAAGATAAAAAGATAGTTGTAAAGAACTATATTCCTAAAGCTCATAAGATTGCATTGAAAGACTTTAAGGTGGGAGAGGATATAATTAAATATGACAATTCCATAGGTAATGCTACCCAAAACATTAAAATCGGCGAATGGGTCCATGAGCATAACTTAGCTACTGCATTAGGTAAAGAAAGAACATATGAATATAATTATGACCCTTTAAATACCATATTACCAGGCAATAGCAATAAAAAATGGACTGGATATTTAAGGGATAATGGCAAGGCGGGAATAAGAAATTATTTAGCAATAGTAACAACTGTATTTTGTGCTAATGGACCTGCTGAAAGAATTAAGGAGCTTGTAAATAATAAACACCAAACTCAAGACAATTACGATGGGGCAATTCTACTAACGCAACCCTATGGTTGTAGTCAAACTGGCGAAGATTTGGAGACAACTGCAAAAATATTGGCAAGAATAATAAAAAACCCCAATTTTGGAGGCGTATTGGTTGTTTGTAATGGTTGTGAAATGGTGAACAAAGATTTAATCCTACATTATATGGGAGAATTTGATGAAAACCGAATCAAACTATTAACTTTGCAGGAGGTTGAAGATGAGTTTGAAGTTGCTATGAGTCAAGTGGACAGTATGATGAATAATATCAAGGAAGACAAGAGAGAACCCTTAAATTATGACAAATTACACATTGCTATGAATTGTGGTGGTTCTGATGGATACTCTGGAATCACAGCAAATACTATATTAGGTTGCTTATGCGAAAAGATGGTTAAACTTGGTGCTACAATGAACATGACAGAAGTTCCTGAGATGTTTGGCGCAGAACATTTGCTGATGAATCA
This sequence comes from Anaerovoracaceae bacterium, assembly GCA_035268985.1. Taxonomy (GTDB): domain Bacteria; phylum Bacillota; class Clostridia; order Peptostreptococcales; family Anaerovoracaceae; genus JAAYHV01. The sequence goes on from DATFJV010000117.1 coordinate 9,004, forward strand.
AGCAATAAATAAAAAAGTATATAAAGATGTAGTAAAAATGATAGAAGATTATAAGGATTATTTTAAAAAGTATAATGAAAAAGTAAGTGACAATCCAACTCAAGGAAATAAAGCTGGTGGATTAACCACTTTGGAAGAAAAATCCTTAGGTTGTACTCAAAAGGGTGGACACTGTGCGGTTGTTGAAGTTTTGGATTATGCCGATGAAGCTACAAAAAAAGGTTTTGTTTTAGTGAGTGGGCCAGGAAATGATTTGGCTGGTGTAACTGGACAGATTGCAGCAGGAGCTACTCTTACAATATTTACTACTGGTAGAGGTACTCCCGCAGGATTTGCAGGTCCTTTATTTAGGTTATCATCAAATACTGAGCTTGCTAAAAGAAAACCTCATTGGATAGATTTTGACGCAGGAGTATTATTGAAATGCAAAGATGAAGATGAAAAGAAAGAATTAATTGAAAATCTTTATGAAGCTATTATGAAAACAGTTAATGGTGAGTATATAACTTGCAATGAAAAAAATGATTATTACCAAATGGCTCCTTTAAAGGATGGAGTAACTTTATAGAATGGAAGGCAAACTATGAATAAATATAAAGTATTAATAACTGATCATGAATACAATAATATAGACAATGAGCTTAGAATTTTAAATGAGCTTGATGTGGAAGTTATAGATTTACAAAGTAGAGATGAGGATGAGATTATAAACATAGCAAAAGACTGTGATGCTATCATTACACAATATGCAAAAATTAACAAAAATATAATAAGAGCATTGGAAAAATGTAAGGTAATCTGCAAATATGCCATTGGGATAGATGGTATCGATATTGAAGAAGCCACAAAAAAAGGTATTTATGTTACAAATGTACATGATTATTGTTCTGATGAGGTTTCAACACATGCATTATCATTAATTTTGGATGCTTCAAGGGGCACCACTTTTTATAACGATTTCGTTAAAAGAGGCCATTGGTATAATGCTGATATTAAATTGCATAATTTAAAAAGTAGTACCGTTGGTGTCGTAAGTTTTGGAAGAATAGCTAAGAAATTTGTAGAAAAAGTAACACCACTATGTAAAAATGTTTTGGTATATGATAAATATATTAATCCTAAGATTCCGGAAGATTATGGTGTTGATTTAGTTACTTTTGAAGAACTTATTAGTAAATCGGACTATATTTCTATACATGCACCTTTAACACCTGAGACAAAGCATTTGTTTAACAAAGAAGTGTTTAAAAGAATGAAAAAAACTTCAGTTATAATTAATGTAGCTCGGGGAGGTCTAATCTGTACTGAAGATTTAATTTGGGCACTTAAAAACGCTGAGATAGCTTATGCAGCTTTGGATGTATTGGAAGAAGAACCTCCAAAGAAATCTTTAGAATTAATGTCTATGGATAACGTAATATTAACTCCTCACGCTGCTTGGTATTCCGAAGAATCACAAAAAATATTGCAATCCACACCTGCTGAGGAAATAGTAAGAGTTTTAAAAGGTGAAAAGCCATTAAATATTGTTAATAAAAATTTGGTATTGTGATTCTAATCATACTTGTTTGTTAAGCATTAATAATAGCGAAAAAAAATATCATATGATATAATATTAGCATGAGGAAGATAAGAGGTATGATGGATGTTTAAATTGATGGGTGAAAATGCTAATATATCTCAAAGGGAAAAAAGTGGATATATAAGAATAGATAATAAAGGAATTATTAGGTATTCCAATGACGTTGTTAAGAATAGATACAATAATTTGGATTATAAAACTATTGTTGGCAAAAATATTAAAGATATACTAAAAGGATTAGATAATGATAGAGAACAATTACTTTGCAATGTATACCCTATTGAATTTAATGATCAAAAGGTTTTTGCAATACCTTTTGATATTGATGAAGACGACAAAAAGGATTGGACAGGTATACTTATAACAGAGTTTGTGGTATCTAACGAACTTGTTTCTAAATATATAGACGACCAAAAAATCAATAATGATTTGGAGGAAATACTTGAAGGTTCCTTTGATGGGATATTAGTTACCGACGTAGAAGGTAAAGTACTGTTTGTAAATGATTCATATGAAAGAGTTGCAGAAATAAAAAGAGAAGATATAGAAGGCAGATATATGAGTGAATTAATTAACCCAGTATGGATGCCCAATTCAGTTGCCTATGTTGTAGCAGAAAAAAGGAAAACTGTTACGGTCAGACAAGTGGTTAAGTCCGGAAGACACATTATAGTAACAGGAAGACCGGTTT
>DATFJV010000118.1:0-2951 GCA_035268985.1 Anaerovoracaceae bacterium
GAACATGATTCAAAATAGCCTAGAGCAGTTAGATTCATTGCTGGACATACGGGACGTTACTGAGGATTTTCTTTATAAAAGGTACGACTGTAATGCTATTAAAGTAGACAGTTCTTTAAAAGTTGAGAAATTTATTTTAAACCTAAAAGAAGTGAATTATTTGCTAGACTCATTGTTGTTGAATTATAAGATGTTGACAATGGAATCTATAGTTCCACTATATGATAAACTAATTGCTAAGACTAATTCACCACATTCTTCAATAATAATTGGAGATATATTTAATCGAAAAGGAGTTCAAGATTGTGATCATAATTCCTTGTTTTTGTCAGACTATAAAAATTATTGGGGAGTAGTAACAAGATTTGAACATATAATCCTTTCTATCGAAATTAAGAACAATGATACCCTAACTCCTTTTATGGCATTTGAGTTGCTATCAGATGAATATTATGATCAGGTTGTCAAGAAGAGTTATGTTCCAGGAAAGTTTCCGTACTACGAAAAAAAAATAACTGACATTATTGGTAGGGATATTAGAACCACCAAATTGTTTTGGAGGTCTGACTACAAAAACATTAAAAATGGATTATTGGATAAAATAAGAAATATAAATTTAGATTCCTCCAGTAGGGAAAGTGATTACTTGAAGGATGTATTTTTGATAAAGCAAAATGCATTTTACCTGCAAAACAATCCATTACCTGAATTAGAATGGATCTTCAGAGAAAGATTAGCTGATTGGGTCGATAATGGATTTTTGTATTTTGTGTTGCAGACTACTCCTCAAAGGTCAGACTCAACATTCATAAAGAGAATAGTATTAGAAATACTTTATACTGAGATCCAAGAAGGGTACATGGATAATGACCATTTTATGCGGGTGTTTCAGCCCCCCAATGATTAAGACAAGATTACGAAAAAAAAATTGTAATTATGTCTATGCGAAAGACAGAAAAAGGAACCAAGAAATTTACTAAAGAAGAAAAGCTATCCATTATTCAGGAAGCTGGAGAGAATGGAGTAAAAGTGACGTTGGATAAATACGACTTATATCCAGCGACATACTACTATTGGAAAAAGAAGTTGCTCCTTCATGGACAAGATGGCTTGAATCATCGTACCCTCAAGCAGCAACAGGTCGAGATCAAAAAATTGTCCAAAGAAAATGAGACGTTAAAAATTCTTTTGGCCGAAAAGGAATTAGAAGGTAAGCTCAAAGATGAGATGCTTAAAAAAAAGTATCCAGAATTGAGAAAGCGTCACTAGTGCGGGAATATATGGCGGCGGGATTGAAGCGCGATTGGTGCCTGGAGATCACAGGGTTGACGAGGAATCAATTTTATTATGTTTCAAAGGGAACCAAATCAGGCAGAGCGCGATCGCAGCAAACCATATGGCGAGATCCCAGCGATCGACAATTGTACCATATTGAAAATGTTGCTGTGGTTCAAACCATTGTGGAGATCAAGCTAAATCCTGATTTGTCAAATTGGTATCGATTAATCACGATACACTTGCAGCTGCGTGGGTATTATATCAATCACAAAAAAGTATACCGCTTAATGAAGGAGTACTTATTACTGGAAGAGCCAAGGAAGAGAACAGGGCGTAGCTTTGTCAAATTTAGAAGAGTGGCGCCTACTCGTTCCTTGCAAGTAATAGAGATGGATATAAAATATGTTTGGATCTATGGGGTGAGAAAATATGCATACATCCTTACCATAATAGATACTTTTACTCGATATGTGTTGCACTGGGCGGTCGGCTATACTATGAAAAGCGCACAAGTCAAAGCGAGTTGGGAATATGTGATTGCCAACTATCTACAACCCGTTGGATTACGGAAAGAAAAGATCGATATTGAAGTGCGTAATGATAATGGCAAGCAATTTAACTCGAAATTGATCCATACTTTTTTCGAAGAAAATCATCTCGGCCAAGTTTTTACCCACCCCTATTCACCGGAAGAGAATGGGCATATTGAAAGCTTCCATAACACCTTAGGTAAGGCGTTAAATATAGATAAGTTCACAAGTTTAGAGCAAGTAGAAGGGCGGCTTAAAAAGTTCTACGCTCGGTACAATAATGATAGAAGTCACAGCAGTATAAAAGGATTACCCCCAGCAAAATTCTGGGCATTATTTGACATGGACAAAATAGAAATTATACCTTTGGATAAAAGACGGATTAAGTTTGAGCTAAAAGTAGCTTATCAAGAGATACTCACTTTACCTGGTATACATAAATATAACTATCGGGCAAACTGAGCCAGCAGGGAGACTCTCGTTTATTTTAAAGCCCTCGATGGGCTGAAAAAATAAAATGTATTGGTAGGCCTACACAATACAAATCGACATCGGTCTAAACATCACCGTTGGTCGACTCTCGTAAAACAAAGATAGGCCACGGAAATGTATTTTTTTAACCTTCGTAGTTAATTGTCTGAATAATAGGGGGCCGAACCAGGTACAAGCATTGTTAAGCCAATTTCTTTAGATGAGTTATTAGAAAGTAATATAAGAAAAAGTTATGTTTTGATTGAAAATATGATCTATGCCTATTTACTTACTGGCTTGATTTTAAAGCAGTTAAAATAATTTGGGTAGCTATCACCAAAGATCCATCACACACAGAAGATATTTGCTTTTGAAATATCCTTCTTTTGTTCAGTTAGCATAAAATAGTATTTTTAGATAGGACAATTATCTGTTTGTTGAAATAATTAGTCGAATATGCCAAACCCTTTAGTTACTTATCATCGTCCTGTTAACCAATCAAATCCTCGTAACAGCATATATTTTGATGATTACACTCAATATATAAAAGATAAAGATCTCCAAGATTATGCTGCTTCAGTTATTGGCTCCTACATAGAAGAGGCTTCTTTGAGACAGCAGGAACAAGTAAATAATGTTGCTGAAAAGATGGGTCTTGGACTTAATTATCTG
>DATFJV010000119.1:0-4365 GCA_035268985.1 Anaerovoracaceae bacterium
GGGATACTTAGTGGAGTAATTATAGGTCTATTTGTATGGAAGCTTCCTTTGGGAAAAACTTTGCGTTAACTTGTTTATACCTACTTATGGCATAGGATATAATGTAATTGCAATATAAAATTAAGTGTGATAAACTCAAAATATATTAAAAGGAGGGTACGATATGAAAGCAGTAGCAACAGATAATGCCCCTAAAGCGATAGGAGCTTATTCCCAGGGGTTAGATCTAGGGAACATGATTTTTACATCAGGGCAACTTCCGATTGATCCCAAAACAGGAGAAATGCCAGAGGATGTAAAAGATCAGGCAGCTCAATCATTAAAAAATGTAAAAGCTATAGTAGAAGCCGCTGGAAGTGATATGAGCAAATTAGTTAAAGTGGTAATATTCCTTCAAAACATAAATGATTTTGCAGCAGTAAACGAAGTATATTCTACATTTTTAGAAGAACCATATCCAGCACGCTCTTGTGTAGAAGTAGGGAATGTTCCTAAAGGAGCTTTGCTAGAGATAGAAGCGATTGCAATAAAATGAGAATATTTGTAAATGCTTGTGTGCATGTGGGAGAAGGCTCACGAACAAAAGAATTGGCCGAACACTATTTAAATAGTTCAGGCGGTTACTATGAAACCATTGATATTTCATCGGGTGAAATAAAAGGACTTTCCGAAAGCGAATTAAAAGAGCGAAGTGAATTAGTGGATAATGGTGATTATAGCGATTCCATGTTTAGTATGGCAAAGAAGATTGCGTTAGCAGATGAAATTGTAATAGCTGCGCCTTATTGGGACTTGTCTTTCCCCGCCGCATTAAAGGCTTTTGTAGAAAGAATATTTGTTCAAGGTATAACTTTTGACTATATTAACGACAGACCTTCTGGCTTATGCAGAGGTAAAAGAATAGTATATATCACAACTGCCGGAGGATATATTGGTGAAAATAATTTTGGAGGTGAATACATTGAAGGCTCATTTAAATTCCTTGGTGTAGAAAGCTTCATACAATACCAAGCAGAAGGTTTAGATGTGATAGGAAATGATTCAAAACAAATACTAGAAAAAGCAAAGAGTGCAATTATTGTTTAATTGCACTCTCTATTTATAATTTCAATAGTCTTATTTATAAAATCTTCATTTAATAATTCTTTGTTTCCCAGTAGATTTTGAATGATTATTCCATCTATTAAAGTTAACAATAACCATCCATAATAATCTGCTTGTTCTTTATCCATTAAAGTGCTTCTTTCATAAATTTTTTCAGAGAATATAGTTTTAAAAGTCATATATTTTTTTATAAGCTTATCTTTAAGCTCGGTATTCCCTGCTACGGCATCCATTACTAAATGAAATCTCAAATTCTTTTCTGGTTCATCTATTCCACCTTTTAAGCTAAAATAAAGTAATCTTGGTAGGGATGTATCCTTGTCTTTGTTATCAACCCATTTAATAAGATCACCATATAATTGGTTTAGATAACTATCTGCAATATCATAAAGCAAGTCATCTTTCGAGTTATAGTAATAGTAAATGCTACCCTTGGAAATACCAGAACTTTTAGCTATTTGGGACAAGGATATTTCATTGAATGATTTTTCCTGTAGCATTTTATATGCTGTATTTAATATTTTATCTCTAATATTATCATTTTTAGGCGCTGCCATAAATCCCTCCAACGTATTGAAAAATATTTTCTATAGTAGTATAATAACATTAGTTAGTCGGTCGGTCAACTTAAAAATGGAGATAACTATGAATGTCAATAATAAACTTTATAAAAAATACAATGGAAAAGTTAAAGCTAGTTGGGGAAATGATAAAATAATACTTACTGGAAATGTAAATACTTGGACTGAAAAAGTTGAAGCTGGACTTTTAGTCTCAAAAGCAGGAAGTAAAATACATGTGGTGAACGATATATCTTGCAATGAAGAAAAAGAAGAGGAAATGTTGATTTCCAATTTGAAGGATGAAGCCTTAGATGGCGAAAACATGGATGTTTTAGTAATAGGTGGCGGAGTAGTTGGCTGTGCCATACTTAGAGAACTTTCCAAATATGATGTTAAGACTATTTTAGTTGAAAAGGAGTATGATGTTGCACTACATGCATCATCTAGAAATGATGGCATGGTGCATCCTGGACTTGATATAAAACCGGGGTTATTAAAAAAGAAGCTTAATAATAAAGGTAATAAAATGTATGATGAATTATGCGAAGAATTAAATGTAAAATTTGAAAGGTTTGGCCAATATCTTTGTTTGAAATACAGGTTATTATATATACCAGCGCTCTTTTCTTTGATATATTTTAATCTAACAGCTGCAGGGAAAACCCAATTTTTAGGTAGGAAAAAGCTCCTAAAAAGAGAACCCATGGTTTCTGATGAAGCAAAATGTGCCCTTTACTTTGGTGGTGCAGGGTCGGTATGTCCATATAACCTTACCATAGCATTAGCTGAAAATGCCATTGAAAATGGTGCTAAAGTTTCTCTTGATACGGCAGTTTTAGGTATGGAAGTAAAAGATAAAAAAATTAAATGTGTCAATACAAATAGAGGGAAAATATATCCAAAGGTTGTAATAAATGCAGCTGGAGTATTTAGTGAAGATGTAGCCTATATGGCAGGTGATAGGTTTTTTTCCCTACACCCAAGGAAAGGTACTAATTCCATATTGGATAAGGAAGCAAAAAAGAATATAAATACCATATATTCACTACTTGGTGAAATATCAAAAAATAGCCACACAAAGGGTGGCGGAGTAGTATCTACGGTAGATGGGAATGTACTTGTAGGTCCAAATGCCATTGAAACATACGAAAAGGAAAATTTTGAAACAGATAAAGAAAGTATAGACGAAGTATTTTCTAAGCAAAAAAAAGCCGCTTATTGGCTCAATGAAAGAGATATTATTACGTACTTTACAGGGGTTAGAGCGGCAACTTATGAAGAAGACTTTATAGTTGAAAAAGGCAGAAATGTAGATAACATTATACATGCAGCCGGAATACAGTCCCCTGGACTAACAGCTGCTCCTGCTATAGCAGTGGAGATAGTAAATATATTAGAAAAGATGATGCCAGATATTAATAAAAAAAGTGAATTCAAGAATAACTTAAGTAAATATCCCCATGTAAGTGAAATGGGTTATGAAGAGAGAATAAAGCTAATTAATCAAAACCCTGATTATGGAGAAATAGTATGCAGGTGTGAAGAAGTCAGTAAAGGTGAAATATTAGATGCCATGAGAAGACCCCTTGAATGCTATACAGTGGATGGTATAAAAAGAAGAACGAGACCTGGAATGGGTAGATGTCAAGGTGGATTTTGCGGACCACAAGTAGTAAAACTCATAAGTGAAGAATTAGGGATAGAATTAAATAAAGTCCGTAAAGGCTATGAAAATAGCAAAGTATTGGCAGGTGAAAAAAATGAAATATGATGTAATGGTAATAGGCGGAGGTCCAGCTGGAATGGCGGCTGCTTTATCGGCTGAAAGGGAAGGTGCTAAAGTTCTATTAATTGAAAGAGAGGAGCGATTAGGGGGAGTATTAAAACAATGCATACATGATGGTTTTGGTGTTATTAGATTTGGAGAGAAACTATCTGGCTGTGAATATGCCAATAGATTTATTGACGATATAAAAAAGAGTAATGTGGAATTGATGCTAAGAACCTTTGTTTCTAAGGTTATTAAAGCTGAAGAAATATATAAACTGGTATTAAGTAGTAAAGATGGAATGAAGGAAATTTTCACAGATAAAATAGTATTTGCAACAGGTTGCAGGGAGAGAACCCCGAGGCAAATTGCTATTCACGGCACGAGGCCAGCCGGAGTTTATACAGCAGGAACCGCGCAGTACTATATAAATATTATGGGAATGCTTCCTGGTAAAAACTGTGTGATACTAGGTTCTGGAGATATAGGGCTCATAATGGCAAGAAGGCTGACACTGGAAGGGGCCAGGGTATTAGGTGTATATGAAGCTAAAGATGAACCCAGTGGACTAACAAGGAACATATTCCAGTGTTTAGAGGACTTTGATATTCCTCTTCATTTATCTCATACGGTAACTAGGCTTCACGGAAGGGATAGATTAGAGGGAGTTACAATATGTGAAGTAGATAAAAATATGAACCCTATATTAGGCACTGAAGAATATGTTGGTTGCGATACTTTAATCGTTTCTGTGGGGTTAATACCGGAAAATGAAATTCCAAAAACTTTAGATATTCCAATATCAAAGTACACAAAAGGGCCAGTGGTAAATCAATATTATGAAACCGAAGTAAAAGGAATATATGCATGTGGTAATGAACTTCATGTTAATGATTTGGTTGATTATGTAAGTGAAAGCGGAGAAGCTGC
>DATFJV010000120.1:0-14191 GCA_035268985.1 Anaerovoracaceae bacterium
TGATATGATCTTAAGAAGGACAAGGCCATATTCCCCATGGCAAAACGGAAAGGTAGAAAGAAGTCATAGAGAGGATCAAAAGATCCTGTATGGAAATACGATTTTCACAAGTAAAAAGATGCTGATAGAAAAGGTATCAAATCACGAAAGACGGTACAACAAAACAGCGAAGCAAGTATTGGGCTTCAAGAGTCCCAATCAAGTTGTATTAGAGCATTTCTCTCATGTAGCATGAAGTGTAACATATCTATTGACATACAAGATCTCTATTTGTTAGAATGTAAATTTCATGTTGACAATATGTTATGTATGTGATAAAATAACAAATTTGTTGCAAATACTCAAAGTTTCACGTATACTATAAACATGGGATTACGAGGAGGGAAAAATGTTTGGAATAGGAGATAATATACTTTATCCAATGCATGGTGCAGGAACCATTAAAAGCATTGAAAAAAAAGAAATTTTGGGAGAGCGTAGGGAGTATTACTGCTTGCTTTTACCTTATAGTAAAATGAATGTTATGATACCTGTGAATAACAGTACAAATATTGGGGTTAGATACATTATATCTGAAGATGATATTGAAGATGTGATAAAGGTTTTAGGTGGCGAATCTGATGAAATGCCTAGTAATTGGAATAGAAGATATCGTGAAAATAATGAGAAACTAAAAACTGGCGATATAAATGTAGTAGCAGGAGTAGTAAGAGATTTAATTAGGAATGACAGAATCAAGAAATTATCAACAGGAGAGAAAAAATTGCTAAATACAGCAAGACAAATACTTGAAAGTGAATTAATACTAGCAGGAGGATATAGCGTAGGAGAAGTCGAAGAATTGGTAGAAGCAACAGTTTAATTGAAAAGAATTGTTGATTTTAAACAAAAAATGATGTATCATGGTTTGTAATGAATAGAAAGGAGGTGAATTAATGTTACGAAAGATACTTAGAATTGTTTTTACTCTTGTTGGTTGCTTAGTAGGGTTAGTCGTTTATTATTTATTATCTAATTGGGTAGATACCGCGCTTGATGGTGAAGAGATGTTCACGCAGTTTGAGAGCATAGGTGCTGCAGCAATTATTATTTTTATTTTCGGACTTATATTTTTTAGACTTACCCCGCTTCTTAGCAGGCAAGGTGCAAAGGCAGCAAATAATATTGGCGAAGATTTAAGGGAAATATCGGCCAACGATTTAATTGCAGGAGTTATAGGGTTTGTAACAGGTATAGTTATCGCTTTGTTATTTTCTATGATTTACAGAAATGCAATTGATGGTGCTTGGTATGTTTTAATTACCGTAGTACTTTATATAATGTTTGGCTATCTTGGAATTGTAGTAGCCACTAATAAAGGTAAAGAAATAATTGGCGGTGCATTTAGCGATGTATCCAGTAAACATGGCAATACCGAAGGCTTAGGTATTATTGGTAAAAGCAGAAATGATGGTTATCCTAAAGTATTAGATACTAGCGTAATTATTGACGGCAGAATTGTGGAGATCTTAAAAACTGGTTTTTTGGAAGGCCCTATAGTCATACCCGAATTTGTTTTAGTAGAATTAAGGCACATAGCAGATTCTTCAGATAGTCTTAAAAGGACTAGAGGAAGAAGAGGCCTTGATATATTAAAAAAGATTCAAACTGATTATGGAATTGAAATATATAATACTGATAAAGAAAAAGCCATAAATGAAATACCTGAAGTAGACGTAAAACTTCTAAAATTAGCACAAATATTAGGAGGAAAGGTTGTTACAAACGATTATAACCTAAATAAAGTTGCAGGTATAAATGAAGTTCCCGTTTTAAATATAAATGAACTTGCAAATACACTAAAACCTATAGTATTACCTGGCGAAAGCATGGTTGTGAATTTGGTTAAAGAAGGTAAAGACAGTAAACAGGCGGTTGCATATTTAGATGATGGGACAATGATAGTTGTTGAAGATGGTAAAAAGCGTATAGGTGAAACTGCAAAGATAGTTGTTACAAGCGTTTTTCAAACTTCTGCAGGTAGAATGATTTTCGGGAAATTGAAAACAGATGAAAAACAATTATAAAACTGTAGCTATCATAGTTGCAGGTGGAACTGGTTCAAGAATGGGCAGAGAAGTTCCTAAACAGTTTTTGAAGTATAAGGGAAATACTATTATTGAATGTTCAACTACGCCATTTTTAATTTGTGATTTAATTGATTATGTGATAATAGTAGGTCCAAAAAATTATGAAAAAGAATTGATTGATGTATATGATAGGCTTAGTAAAAAATATGCTAAGCCTATTAGTATTACGTATGGTGGAGATACAAGACAGGAATCCGTAATGAATGGTCTTAGGGAAGCTGATAAATTAAAGGGAGTTTCGAAAACATCAATTATCTTAATTCATGATGGAGCAAGACCAAATGTGACATTAGAAATAATTGAAAATAATATTAAAGCAGCTAAGGTAAATAATGCCGCTATAACTGTAGTAGAATCAACGGATACAACGAGGGTGATTTCTAATAAATGCTTGAAAAATGAGGCTAATTGTCCTATAATGCCAAGTGAGACATTACCTAGGGAATTGGTATATAACGTTCAAACTCCTCAAACTTTTAAAAAAGGTATCTTAGAGGATGCTTTTGATTACGCTAAAAAAAATAATATTACAGGAACTGATGATAGCATGTTAGTGGATCTAATAGGTTTTAAGCCAGCATTTGTTCTAGGTGATTATTCAAATATTAAAGTAACTAGAAAAGAGGATTTGCCTATGAAGACCCTAGTTGGTAATGGTGTTGATGTTCACAGACTAGTAAAGGGCAGAAAACTTATATTATGTGGTGTGGAAATACCTTACGAAAAAGGATTAGAGGGACATTCCGATGCAGATGTAGCATTACATGCTCTTATGGATGCGATTCTTGGAGCAACAGGGAAAGGCGACATAGGTAGACATTTCCCCGATTCAGATGAAAAATATAAGGACGCTGATAGCGTGAAACTTCTAGAAACAGTTGTGGGTTTGTGTGAATGTGAGATTCAAAACGTTGATATTACGATAGTTGCTCAAAACCCAAAACTATCTGGGTATATTGATGAAATGAAAAGCAAAGTGGCAGATGTACTAAAAATAAACGTTAGCTTTGTTAATATTAAAGCTACTACAACAGAGGGCTTGGGCTTTATTGGCAAAAGTGAAGGTATTGTAGCATTAGCCACATGTACTATAATCAAATAGATAGAGGAGAAGGAATTAATGAGATTATCAAAAATGCACTTAAAGACATTAAGAGAAGTGCCAAATGAGGCGGAAATAGCAAGCCATATTTTGCTGGTCAGAACTGGAATGATTCGTAAACTTGTTTCTGGAGTTTACGGCTTTATGCCCATGGGTTGGAAGTCAATAAGAAAAATAGAAAATATAATACGGGAAGAAATGGATAATTCGGATGGTCAAGAGATACATATGTCTGCCGTGCAACCGGCAGAACTTTGGCAAGAATCTGGTAGATGGTATGCGTATGGTCCGGAATTATGGAGACTTAAAGATAGAAATGGCAGAGACTTTTGTTTAGGGCCTACCCATGAAGAAATTTTTACCGATATAGTTAGAAATGATATTACCTCATATAGGCAGCTACCTATTAATTTATATCAAATACAAACTAAATATAGAGATGAAGCGAGACCTAGATTTGGACTTATGAGAAGCAGAGAGTTTATAATGAAAGATGCTTATTCATTTGACAAGGATAACAAAGGTTTAGATAAAAGCTATGATGCCATGTATGATACTTATGATAGGATATTTACAAGATGCGGGCTTACTTTTAGACCTGTAGAAGCAGATACCGGAGCAATGGGAGGAAGTAATTCCCATGAGTTCACTGCTTTATCAGAAGTAGGCGAAAGTGAGATTGCATATTGTGATTATTGTAATATGGCAGCGACTGTCGAAAGAGCTGAATGTGTAGATGCTGAGCCAGATAAAAAAGATATGTTAGAGATGGAAAGAGTCAAAACACCAGACACAAAGACAATAGAAGCAGTTGCAGAGTATCTAGGAATAGACCAATGCCAAACTATTAAAGCGTTACTTTTTGTTACATATGATAATGAGGGTGAAGTTGATAATTATGTTGCAGCATTTTTAAGAGGTGACAGAGAACTTAATATGGTAAAACTAGTGAACTCCCTTAAAATTCCTGAGCATGCGATTGAGTTTGCTGATGAAGAAGAAATGGGTTTAGAAACTGGTTGCGTAGGAGGGTTCACTGGTCCGGTAGGATTAACTAATTGCAAAGTCGTAGTTGATAGTGAGCTTGTAGGTCTTAAGAATTTATGTGCGGGGGCAAATAAAAAAGATTTCCATATTAAAAATATTAATTACGGAAGAGATTATAAAGGGGATATAGTAACTGATATAAAAACACTAATAGAGGGAGATTCTTGTCCTCAGTGCGGACATCCAGTAAAACATGCTAGAGGAATAGAAGTTGGTCAAGTTTTCAAATTAGGTACTAAATATTCCGAGTCCTTGGGAGCTACGTATAAAGATGAGAATCAAAAAGATCATCCAATAGTAATGGGATGTTATGGCATAGGGGTTACAAGAACCTTAGCTGCAGTGGTTGAACAGCATCATGACGAAAATGGTATTATTTGGCCTATATCAATAGCTCCTTACCATGCTATAGTTACGTTGGTTAAGCCAAATGATGAAGTTCAAGCGGAAACGGCAGAGCATATCTACAAGGAATTACTTAAGGAGGGCATAGAAGTTCTTTTGGATGATAGAAAAGAGCGACCTGGAGTTAAATTCAAGGATGCTGACTTACTTGGCATACCTATAAGAATTACTGTAGGTAAATTAGCGGGAGAAGGAATTGTCGAATATAAGCTTAGAAGAGAAGATTCTAAACTCGAATTAAATGTAGAAGAAGCAATTAAGAGGTCCATAGAAATTGTAAATGAAGAAAAATAAAAGAAACTATAGTATTTTAATAGATTTATATTTCACATTTTTCAAGCTAGGTCTATTTACCATAGGTGGTGGAATTGCGATGATACCCATTATGCAAGATTTAGTTGTTACTAAAAAAAAATGGCTTAGTGAAAAAGAAGCAGTGGAATGTATAACTGTTAGCCAGAGCCTACCTGGAGTAATTGCCATTAATATGGCTACTTATGTAGGAAGGATGAAATGTGGACTACTAGGTTCATTTGTATCAACTTTGGGTGTAATAACCCCTTCATTTATGATTATCATTATAGTATGGGAACTTCTAGAGAAGTTAGGTAACAATAGTTACGTTTACGGTGGTTTTGTTGGGTTAAAATCAGCGGCAGTTGCAATGATAATATGGGCCGTTATAAGAATAGGCAAAAATGTATTAAGTGGTTTTTTTAAATGGATGGTATTTATAGCAGCATTTATAAGTTTAATAATTTTTGACATAGATATAGTTTTCATTATAATTGTTTCTGCATTATTGGGAATTGGTTATATTAAATATAAAGAAAGAGGTGAAAGCAAATGAATGTTTTGCTTAGTCTCTTTGGAACATTTATTAAAATAGGGGCCTTTGGATTTGGTGGCGGAATGGCAATGCTACCTTTAATATTTCAAGGCATGAATGATTTAGGGCTTATGACATCAAGTGATTTTGCAGATTTGGTCGCAATATCTCAAGTAACACCAGGGCCAATAGCTGTTAATGCAGCCACTTTTGCGGGTTATGGAGCTATGGGTCTTCAAGGAGCGTTAATAGCAACGTTGGGAGTATCAATCCCCGCATTTATTTTAGTAAATATAGTATATGAATTTATAAAAAAGTTTAGAGAGAGTCATTTAGTTAAAGGTGTATTTGCGGGAGTTACGCCGGCTACAGTAGCATTTATTTTAGCTGCTGCAGTAATAATGGGCAAAGCAACTTTGTACTTATCAGGAGAAGTTCAGTTGATTCCTGTTGTTATGTGTATTACATCATTAGTAATGTTGGGTAAGTTTAAAATTAATCCGTTATTAGTATTAATGATAATGGGAGTGTTAGGAGTTATTTTATGTGGGTAGGCGGAGTTAGAGTAATAATAATTGATAAAGAAAACCGAATGCTATTAGTAAAACAACATCATGAAGAAAGAGATATCTGGCTTGTTCCAGGGGGAGCAATAGAAGACAATGAAACTTCTGCAGCTGCAGGTATACGTGAAGTTTATGAAGAAACGGGTCTTAATATTGAAATAGTTGATATGATTTGGCACATCGAAGAGGTTAGTGAATCAAGGGGGCAGAGATTTGTTGACTATATGTTAGGAAAAATTGTGTCTGGTGAGGCAGGGCTTGGTAACGATCCAGAATTTGATGATGAGCATCAAGTTTTAAGGGAGATAAGATATTTTACTAAGGATGAGTTAAGTCATTGTCCTGATTTACATCCAGATTGCTTAAAAGATGAGTTATGGGATGTTTTAGAAAAAAAGAAATGTAACCCGTATAAAATAAGAAAAGAAATAAGGAGCTAAGAACATGAAAGAATTTATTATAGAGATGGAAAGCGGAGAAATAATGGAAGGCGAGCTTTATGAAGATAAAGCTCCGGAAACAGTAGAAAACTTTGTTTCATTAATTGGAAAGAACTTCTATGATGGTTTAATATTCCATAGAGTAATACCAGGCTTCATGATACAAGGTGGATGCCCAGATGGAACTGGAATGGGTGGCCCCGGATATACGATAAAGGGAGAATTTGATTCGAATGGCGTCAAAAATGATTTAAAACACACTAAAGGTGTCCTCTCCATGGCAAGATCGATGATGCCTAATTCAGCAGGTTCACAATTTTTTATAATGGTTGAAGATTCACCACATTTAGATGGAGAGTATGCTGCATTTGGGAAAATTACGTCAGGCATTGATGTTGCTGATAGAATTGTTAGCGTTAAAAGAACGAGAATGGACAAACCCGTTGAGGACCAAAAGATAAAAAGCATAAAATTAAAGTAAGGAGTATTTGATGGCGTTTATTAGAGATATTAGAGACGACTTAAGAGCTGCTGTGGAAAGAGATCCTGCAGCTAGGAATGTTTTTGAAGTGCTTTTATGTTATCCAGGCGTTTGGGCAATAATATTTCATAAACTGACTCATTTTCTATTTGTTCATAAATTAAAATTTATAGCTAGATGGATATCTCAGCTTATTAGGTGGTTTACTGGAGTTGAAATACATCCAGGTGCAACTATTGGAAAAAGATGCTTTATTGACCATGGAATGGCTATAGTGATAGGCGAAACAACTGAGATAGGAGATGATGTAACAATATATCAAGGAGTTACCCTTGGAGGTACAGGAAAGCACTGTGGTAAAAGACATCCTACAATCGGCAATCATGTTGTTATAAGCACAGGAGCAAAAGTTCTAGGTCCTTTTAAGGTGGGCAACGATGTTAAAATAGGAGCAGGATCAGTAGTTCTTAAAGAAATTCCAGAGGGATCTACGGTTGTTGGCATACCAGGAAGAATAGTAAAACAAAAAAATAGAACTGTGGATGAACTTAATCAAATTGATATACCTGATCCAATAGCAAATGAACTTAAAGCTTTGCGGAAATCTATAAGAAAATTAGAAAATGAAGTAGGTGGTTTGAAGGAAGAAAACAGACATCTTAAGGAGGATAGAAATGAAGATATATAATACTATGACTAGAAAAAAAGAAGAATTCATACCTATGGATAAAAATAATGTTAAGATTTATGTTTGTGGCCCTACTGTATACAACTATTTTCATTTGGGAAATGCAAGGCCATTTGTTGTGTTTGATACCCTAAGAAAATACCTGATCTATAGAGGTTATGGTATTGATTTTGTGCAAAATTTTACAGATGTAGATGATAAGATAATTAACAAAGCAAAAGAAGAAGGTAAAAATGCAAATGAAGTTGCAGAAAGATTTATTAAAGAATATTTTGATGATGCTGATTCACTGAATGTATCAGTTGCAGATTCTCATCCGAAGGTATCAGAGAATATTAATGAAATTATTGATTTTGTTAGCACATTGATTGAAAAAGGTTATGCTTATGAAGTTGATGGCGATGTTTATTATTCTACAAAAAAGTTTAAAAATTATGGAAGATTAAGCAGACAAAATATAGAAGATTTGGAAATGGGTGCGAGAATTGCCATCGGAGAGGTCAAAAAAGACTCTACTGATTTTGCATTGTGGAAAAAAAGAAAAACAGAAGATGAGATAGCATGGGAGTCACCTTGGGGAAAGGGTAGGCCTGGTTGGCATATAGAGTGCTCTACTATGTCAAAAAAGCATCTTGGGAAGACAATTGATATACATGGTGGAGGACAGGACTTGCAATTTCCACATCATGAAAACGAAATAGCACAATCAGAAGCATGTAATGGAGTCCCTTTTGCAAATTATTGGATGCACAATGGATATATAACAGTTGATGGAGAAAAGATGTCAAAATCTTTAGGAAACTTCTTCACTGTTAGGGACATTAGAAAACTATATGATGGGGAAGTAATAAGATTTTTCTTATTATCTGGTCACTATAGAAGCCCGATTAATTTTAATGATAAATTAATGGAACAGGCCAAAGCTGGTCTTTCTAGACTTAGAAACGCGAAGGATAGTTTAAACTATTTAATAGAAAAAAGTGAGGGCCAATTATCTTTAGAAGAAGAAAAAGCCCTAAAATCATTTGATAATTATAGACAACAGTTTATTTCGGCGATGGATGACGACTTAAATACAGCGGATGGTATAAGTGCTATATTTGAGCTAGTTACGGCTATTAATATAGCTATAAAAGATGGTGCAAGTAATGAATTTGCAAATGAATCTTTAAAGTTATTAATGGAACTATGCGATGTTTTAGGAATATTGCAAAAGGACGAGACTAAGGACGTAGACGAAGAAATAAACAGATTAATTGAAGAAAGACAGATTGCTCGTAAAGAAAAAGACTTTGCAAGGGCAGATGAAATAAGGGATATTCTTAAAGATAAAGGTATAGCTTTAAAAGATACTCCAAAAGGGGTTCAAATAGTGAGGTTATAAAAAGTGAATAACGCTATTAATACAACGGCATTAGCATATATTGGTGATGCCGTTTACGAATTACAAGTTAGAAAAAGACTAATAGAAACGGAAAAGCCAAATGTGGATTATCTACATAAGGAGGCAATTAAATATGTTTCTGCTAGCGCGCAAGCAAAAGCAATAAAAGAAATGATTAAGTCTTTTCTAACTGAAAGTGAAGTAAAACTAGTCAAAAGAGCTAGAAATCAAAAGATAACATCGAAACCTAGAAATGCGGAAATAGTGAGCTATAAACTAGCTACTGGATTCGAAGCTCTTATAGGAAGTCTTTATATGGAAAATGATACTAAAAGATTAGATGAATGTGTGGATAAGGCGATTGAGATTATTGGAGGATATGATGAGTAAAGCAGATAAGCTTTTTGTTAACATGTGTGAGAAAATTATTAATAGTGGCTTTAGTTCTGAAGGTCAAAAGGTTAGGCCAATATGGTCAGATGGAACACCAGCCCATACTATAAAAACTTTTGGAGTAGTAAATAGATATAATTTACAAGAAGAATTTCCCGCTCTTACATTAAGGCCAACAGCTATTAAACTGGCTTTCGATGAACTGCTTTGGATATGGCAGAAAAAATCCAATAAAGTTTGTGATTTAAAAAGTCATATTTGGGATCAGTGGGCAGACGCAGATGGAAGCATCGGGAAAGCATATGGTTATCAATTGAGTAAAAAATATAAATTTGCTCAGGGTGAAATGGACCAAGTAGACAACGTAATATATCAACTAAAGAATAATCCCTATTCGAGAAGGATTATGACTAATATATTCAATTTCGATGATTTGTGTGAAATGAATTTGGAGCCATGTGCATATAGCATGACATTCAACGTTACAGGGGATGTTCTGAACGGAATTTTAAATCAAAGATCACAGGATATATTAACAGCTAATAATTGGAATGTGGTTCAGTATAGTTTGCTACTAATGATGTTAGCTCAAGTTTGCGGATTCAAAGTGGGAGAACTGGTACACGTTATATCCGATGCACATATTTATGATAGACATATTGATATAGTTAAAGAACTAATAAAAAGAGAGCAATACAAAGCTCCTCAGGTCAAATTAAATCCTTTAATTAAAGACTTTTATGAATTTAAAACTGAAGATTTGATAGTAGAAGAATATATTACAAATCCACAAGTTAAGAATATACCAGTAGCTATATAGGAGAAAAAAAGTGAATTTAATCGTAGCAGTAGATCAGAATTGGGGAATAGGGAAAAACGGACAATTGCTTACTAAAATTAGCGGTGATATGAAGTTTTTTAAGGAAACAACAATGGGCAAAGTTGTTGTAATGGGTAGAAGAACGTTTGAAAGCATTCCCAGTAAAAAAGCATTACCTGGCAGAACCAATATAATATTAACTAAAAATAAAAAATATAATGCGCCAGGTTGCCAAATAGTTACTTCAAAAGAAGAGTTGTGTGATGTTGTTTTATCTTATAACAAAGAAGATGTTTTTCTAATAGGTGGAGAGAACATATATAAAGATTGTCTAGAGTATTGTGATACTTTATATATTACAAAAATCTATGATACTTTTGAAGCAGATAGACATATGGTCAACATCGATAGTAGTGATGGGTTTAATATAACTTGGGAAAGCGAAATTATGGAAGAAAATGGTGTGAAATATCAGTTCTTCAAATATGAAAGGAAATTACATGTCTAAGAGAGACAATCCGAATTTTAATAAAAATAAAAAAAATGAAAAAAATGAAAAACCGAAAGTAACAAAAAAAAGTTTTCATGAGGAAATTAAAGAAAATGACAATTTGATTATTGGAAGAAACCCTGTTATTGAAGCACTTAAAGGGCATACTGAGTTTGAAAAAATTTTAATAGCAAAAGGGGCAGAGGGTTCAATTAGTAAGATTGTAGGTATTGCCAAAGATAAGCAAGTTATATGCCACTATGTTGATAGGATAGTGCTTGACAAAATGGCTCCAAGGCAAAACCATCAAGGGGTAATTGCTGAAATCACTGAATATAAGTATGCAGAGATAGAGGATATACTAAAAATTGCTATTAAAAAAGAAGAAGAACCATTTATAATAGTTTTGGATGATTTACAGGACCCACATAATTTGGGAGCTATAATGAGAACTGCTGAATGTGCAGGTGCTCATGGTATAATTGTTCCTAAAAGAAATTCTTGCGGTTTAACTGCTACTGTTGCAAAGGCTTCAGCGGGAGCAATAGAACATATGCCTTGCGTAAGGGTAACTAATATAGCACAAACCCTTACTAAGCTTAAAGATGAAGGCTTTTGGATAGCTGCCTGTGATATGGGAGGTTCTAGATATTACAATCAAGATTTAACTGGTAAACTATGCTTGGTAATTGGTAATGAAGGAAAGGGGATAAGTCAATTAGTTAAGAAAAAATGTGATTTTGTAGTATCAATTCCAATGAAAGGTAAGATAAGTTCTTTAAATGCATCCAATGCTGCGGCTGTTATTATTTATGAAGTGAGAAAACAGAGAGATATGGTAAAATAAAATGGTCTATTCGAAAGAGCTACTTAAAAAGACGGATGAAGAATTGGTCGTATTAGCACAGAAGGGAGACAAAATAGCAGAAGAATATTTAATTAATAGATACAAAAGCCTAGCTAGAAGCAAAGTAAAAATTTATTTTATATTGGGGGCAGACAAAGAAGATGTTGTACAAGAAGGTATGATTGGAATATTTAAAGCAATTAGAGATTATGATCATAAAGCCGGGACCACTTTTGGTACATTTGCTTCATTATGCGTTAAAAGACAAATAATAAATGCCATTAAGACTGCTGATAGAAATAAAAATAGATTATTAAATGAATCCTATTCAATAGATGCTGATTCGCAAAATGACAGCGTTGAATATGATAATATACCAATCACTAATGATTTAGACACTGAGTCTAAAATTCTATATAACGAATTCTTTGATTTCATGAGTAGTGATAACGGAATATTTAGTGAATTTGAAAGGGATGTTTGGTTTTTAAAATATGATGGCAATTCATATGTTGAAATAGCAGAGAGATTAAATAAAGCTCCAAAGACTGTTGATAACGCATTGCAAAGAATTAAAAGAAAAATGAATAAAATGTTTATGAATGACTAAGAAGGCTTAGGCCTTCTTAATTATATTTTATTATATTTTTTGCTACAGATTAATGAAGTAATAGGTATTGCGAGGATGGAGGCTATACCTGCAATGGCAATAGTTATCACTTCTTGTGCGAACTCTTTTGAGTTGATCATTTGTGAGAAATTATAATATTTGGAAAAATATAAAAATAATGACATGTATTCGGCAATGAATATAAAAAATAAAGTGTTTATGGTTGAGCTTAGTATTCCCCGCCCGATGGATATCCCTGATAAAAATAGTTCTTTTCTTGTAATATCTTTATTGTGGTTTTTTACTTCATAAAGGGATGAGGACACGGCTAAAGAAGTATCTATAGCACTTCCTATTAATACTATTAGAATAACAGCAATCTGTAAGAACATCATATTAATATCTACAGTATCTAGGTAGCCATTGGATTGTCTGATTTCATATTGACCAACAGGGAAGCCTTGAATATTTGAAAAAGACGCAATAAAGTATGTAAAGCCAAGTGAAACTAGTATTACAATCAATACGGATAAAAAAGCAGTTTTTGTTTTGATATTGAAATCGTTTTGGTAAAATAATGTTATTAATGAAATAATTATACATCCTATTATAGTAGCTAAAATTGAGTTTAGACCAAGATATATTGCAATTAAAGTACAGAAGAAGACGCCTAAATTAATCATTGTAGTTACAATAGATTGGGCGGTTCGATTACTCCCAAAGAGGAAAACCAATAATATTAATATGATAGATAATATGAGAATCATTTAATTTCTAACCTCCTTGAAAATTTGCTTACTACTAAAATGGATAAAGGAATAGCAATTATAATGCCCATGCTTCCTGTTAAAAATCTTATAGTCTCAAAGTACATGTTGTTTTTTATAATAGTGGTTATCCTAAATTCATTATTCACGGCTAAAATAAATATAGGCATAAAGGCAGCTATATTTGTCAAAAGAACCACATTAATCATTGTTCCGGTGATATCGTCTGCCACTTCTTTACAAGATTTGACCAAATCCTTTTTGCTAATATTGCTATTTTTTTCGATTAATTCTGTTGCACACGTTGTTATAGTTACAGAAATGTCCATTATTACACCTAATCCGCCAATCAAAATTTCGGATATTAACAATAGATTTGCATCCATTGTTGAATGTGGCTGAGGCATAAATTCCATGAAATCGTATGAAATGTTTGGTGCAAAAAACATAATTATGCTGGATATTGTTGCTATTAAAGTGACCGAAGCTAACGTTGAAAATATGGAGAGTAATGTATTTTTGTTATGTCCATTGATTAGATATAGTATTAGGCAAGAAAAAATAATTACCATAAAAATAGAGAGTATAAGTATATTGGTCCCTTTTGTATAAAAGAACATAGAGAGAGAAAAAATAGTTATATTAATGCACAAACCTATAATTGTATAAAAACCTTGTTTAAAGCCAATTATTATTAACAAATCAAACAGAATTATTAAAACTAATGCTATTATATAATCCCTTTTCATTCCCATAATTGACCAAGAATCGGAAACCAAAGAATAACTTACAAATAGATAATTTCCCTCATTATATTTTTCGTCATAAACCAAAGAATCTTCATATTTGTTTGTTAATTCTATTTTATTACCTTTATCTTCACCATTGACAATTGTAGCAGTTATGTCGTAATGTTTTACAGAATCTACTTTTGCAATTGTATCTTTATATAAACTGAAATTGTTGTAAAACAAAAAATAAACGGTGATTGACAGAATTATTAAAGCTGATAATTTTAAAATGCTTTTCTTTTTAATTTTCATAACAAACATATTATATTATCTATACTTAAATATGTAAAGCAATATACTTCTTGAATTAGAGAGTTGAAACTTGTATAATCTAACTTAGTTTATAGAAAATGGAGGATAACATGAAATTCGTTGTTTATGATGATTTTTATCCAATAGAAA
>DATFJV010000121.1:0-8389 GCA_035268985.1 Anaerovoracaceae bacterium
AAGATGGTGAGATAAGGGGTATAACTCCTGATATTGCAAGATTAGTTGCCAATGAACTGGGTCTTGAGCTTCAGTTGAAATACATAAACACTGGTGAAATCTTGACAAGACAAACGCCTTGCTTTATAGCGGATATGCCTAATTACCATAACTGGGCCACTACCTATTACAACTGTTCATATATGACTTCTCCCTATTACAGCAAGAATTTTTATACCGTTAAAAGAGAAGGTTATAATATTGAAGAAGACGATAATATAGAGGCAGTATGCAGTAATAACAGACTATACTATGCATATTGCCCATGCATAACTGAAAATGCTTCTCTGACTAATACAACTGAAAATATTCTTGATAAAGTAAGCTTAGAAGCGGCTGACATCGGAATTATAGATAATATTGAACAAAATTACTGGGAAGAAGGATATAAGTTTATAAATCTTCAGTATTCTTACATACCATATTCTTATGAAGTTTGTTTCGGTGCCGTGGGAGAATATGATGAAGATGCAATAGATGCAATTAACAAAGTATTAGAAATAAAACTACCAATAGTATTAAATGAGATTGCTGAAGCGAGTTTAATTGAAAGTAAGTATGAACCGGAATTTTTGGAAAAACTAAACGCAACTCCTGAATTATTAGCAGGGATGGTATTTGGTTTAGCGTTACTGGCATTTTTATCATTTCTATACCTTTACGTAAGCTATATCAATAAAAAACTTCTTAAAGCTAATATTAAGGCGGAAAATGCCAATATTGCAAAGTCTGAATTTTTAGCTAGAATGAGTCATGACATGAGAACTCCAATGAATGCGGTAATTGCATTTTCTGATTTTGGAATTGATGAAGGCAGGGATGAAACGGACGTTAAATATTTTAAACAGATAAAAGAGAGTTCCAATTATTTAATGGGACTACTTAATGATATGTTAGATATGCAGAAAATTGAAAATGGTAATATTATATTAAATAAAACTATAGTAAAAGAAGATGAATTCTTAAATAATATAAAAAATTTAGTTGTTCCAAGGGCTAAGGAAAAAAACATAAGTATTTTGTTTGAAGCTGCAAATAATTGTCCTAATTACAGCAAAATTGATATGCAAAGAACAACACAAATATATGTAAATCTTCTTAACAATGCAATAAAATATACCCCTAATGGAGGGAAAGTTAAATGGGAGAGTGAATATTATCCAAACCAAGGTAAACCATATTTTCTTGTTAGAATATCAGATAATGGTGCGGGTATGTCCAAAGAGTTCCAAAAGACAATGTATGAACCTTTTTCTATGGAAAACAGTAATATTGATAATGTGGATTTAGGGGGCTCTGGGCTAGGGCTTTCCATTACAAAGAATCTAGTTGAATCAATTGGTGGCGAAATAAACTGTAAGAGTGAGCTATACAAAGGTACAGTGTTTACTTTAAAAATGCCTACTGAACCTGCAACTAAATATGATTATGAACTGCAGCAGGGCAAATTTAAGTATAGCAATTATGAAGAATTAGAAGGTTTGCAAATATTGGTTTGTGAGGATAATGCCATAAATCAAAGGGTTATTGCGAAAATATTAGATAATTATGGGTTAGTCCTTACTTTTGCAAAAGATGGATATGAAGGTGTAATGGAAGCTAAGTCAAATAAATATGACTATATCATAATGGATATCAGAATGCCTATAATGGATGGGCTTACTGCCGCTAGGGAGATAAGAAAATTCGATGTTAAAACACCTATAATTGCGATTTCTGCCAATGCATATGCAGAAGATGTTGATAAATCCATTGAAGCAGGAATGGATGCTCATATAGCTAAACCTATTAATAAAGTGGAGCTAATAGAAGTATTCCTCATGTTAAGGGGTCAAGATGGCTAAACTAATTGAATATATAATTAAAACTTCTGGAATGAGTAAAATGAAAGACATGTCTGAGGATGAATTAACTGAATACATAAAAAAGGATAATGAATTAAAGATACCTAATAAAATTAGAAAAAGATATGAAGTTCAGGAAATTGATATTGATAATGACAAACTAGCGAAAATATCACCAAAAGAAAATGCAAGCGATGCTGCAGTCCTTTTTATCCATGGGGGTGCATATATAATGGAAATGGATACTTATCACTGGCATGCAGTGATGGGTATAATTGATAAAACAAATGCCACAGTATATGTTCCAATATATAAACTGGCTCCTAATTATTCATATATCGAAACTGATATATTCATGTATAAAGCATATGAATATTTATTAAATGAATATGAAGAAATGGATATTAATATAATAGGTGATTCTGCAGGAGGACAAATTGCTTTAAGGCTATTGGATAAAGGGAAGTATAGTCCAAATAAGACTATATTGGTTTCTCCACTTGTTTACCTTAATCCAGACATTGAACTTGCTAATCAAATGAAACTGTTAGAAAAGAATGATGTTATACTCTCTACCGATTTTTTGAATATTGTAATCGATTGGTGGACAAATGGAAAAAAACTAAAATATGATGATATTTCAGCAATAAATGGGGTATATATATTCGTAGGCACTAATGAAATACTTTACTCACATGCTGTAAGGCTTAATAATGAAATAAAGAGCTCTGAACTGATCGTAGGAGATGGATTAATGCACACTTGGCCATATATGCCAGGGGACAGAAGCTGCATTAATGGATTTTCTTTAGTATGTAAGTTACTTGAAGGATAGGAAGGTGAATAATATGAGAAAAGAAAAATGTAATAATAGTCACGGCGCAGTAAAGTTTGTAACTGTATTGGGATGGTTAGTAATAATCATAGGAATATGGGAGATAGTGAAAAGATCAGAATAAGGGGAGAACGATGAGAGAGACACCAAAATATTTAAGATATGATAAAATGGGGCCTAGAGTAGCTGAAAACTTTAATAAAAAGGGGTTTGAGGCGTATTACGTTAAAACAAGTGAGGAAGCTCTTTTAAAGTCTACGGAGTTAATACCTAAAAAACATATTGTTTCCTGGGGTGGTTCAATGACAATAAGCCAAATTGGGCTACTTGACAATGTTAGGAAGTACTATGGAGTTATCGATAAACAAAATGCAAAGGATCCCATGGAAGCCATGAAGCAAAGTTTACATGCGGATACTTTTCTAATGGGATCAAATGGCGCATCTGAAGATGGACAACTTGTAAACATTGATGGTAACGGTAATAGAGTTGCGGCACTTTGTTTTGGACCTAGCCAGGTTATTGTGGTTATAGGCTTAAATAAAGTTAAGAAGGATATTGAAGAAGCTATTGATTATGCTAGGCATTATGAAGCGCCAATGAATTGTCAGAGATTTGAAGCTTTAAACACACCATGTAATATAACAGGTATGTGCAACGATTGTAATAGTGATGATTGTATATGTAACCAAATACTGGTTACTAGAAGATGCAAACCTAAAGGCAGAATAAAGGTAATTATAGTAGGAGAAGATTTAGGACTATAATATTTCAGGGGGAAAAAGTGAATAAAGAACAATGGGCAAAAGGGATGCAAGACATTTTAAATAATTATTTAAATCAGAATTATGTAGGATTTGATAAGGAACTTAAAGTGGAATTGGATGAATATAACTATGGTGAACAAAGTGCTGTTTTCATATTTAAAACTCAAGATTGGCAAGTCAATGAAAGAGGTTTCATACATGGCGGTATAATTGCGGCTATGTTAGATACGGGGTTAGGTACATTGGCATGGTTTTTAGCTGAGGGAAAAGAAGTGGTAACAACTGATTTAAATATTTCATATATCAGACCTTTAAAATTAGGAGATACTGGCGCGGTTAAGGTATATGTTGTAAAAAATGGTAGATCTCTAATTAGAATTAGAGGAGAACTATTTAGTAAAAACACAGGCAAAGCACTGGCATCGGCATCAGGAGCTTGGATGCCGATTAATGAGTAATTGACATAAGGAGGATGAATTATGACAACCAAAGAACAATGGATGAAGGATGCGGAAAGAATATCAAATCATTATTTAAACTTAGATGATGGTGGTTTTGATGAAACGATGAAAGCATATTTTGTTAAATGTGATTTTGAAGAAAAAAGCATTACTTATGGGTTTCCCACTCAGAAATGGCAAGTTAATGAAAAAGGTGGGTTGCACGGAGGAGCAATATCGGGAATGTTTGACACAGCTTTTGGCGTAGTTGCAAATTTTATTGCTGGTAAGGATGAAGCTACAACTACTGATATGTTAATAAGCTATTTAAGGCCTTTGGATATAGGGGAAACTTGCGAAATAAAGGTTATTACCGTTAAAGCAGGTAGAAGTATGATTAGATTAAGGGCAGAGTTTATTTGTAAAGAAACGGGTAAGTTAATAGCTACAGGAAGTGGTAGCTGGATGCCTCTATAGGTGAATATATGAAAATAGGAATTATTCAAAATAAAGTCAATACAGATGAAGATTATACTATAAAGCATTTTAGGGAATTAAGTATAAATATGGATGCTGATATTTTGGTACTTCCGGAAATGTTTTGTTGCCCTTATGATGTTGATATATTTAAAGATTATGCTCAAGAAGAAGGTGAATCTCTGGATTTAAAGCTTTCGGCTTTTGCTAAAGAAATGGGTATATATCTTGTGGCAGGAACAGTGCCTGAAAAAGATGGAGAGAGAATATATAACACTTCATATGTATATGATAGAGAAGGAAATAAGATTGCAAAACATAGAAAGTTACATTTATTTGAAATAAACTTAGGCAGAGGTAAAATGTTTAGGGAGGCTGATTCCCTTTCCGCGGGCGATAAGATTACGGTCTTTGATACTGAATTTGGCAAAATGGGCCTTGCCGTATGTTTTGATGTGCGGTTTCCTGAGCAGTTTAGAAAGATGAGTGATATGGGAGCAAAAGTGGCATTTGTACCTGCTGCTTTTAATTTAACGACTGGACCTGCCCACTGGGAAACGCTTTTCAGATCAAGGGCTCTTGATAATCAAATATATATGATCGGGGTTTCTACGGCGAGAGATGATGAATCTAAATACAGAGCTTATGGACATTCGTTAATAGTAAATCCATGGAGCGAGATAGAAGGTCAGCTGGGATATTACGAAGATGTATTGATTAGGGATATAAACTTGGACAAAGTAGAAAAAGTAAGAAAACAGTTACCAGTTATTAATTCTTTGAGACGAGATATTTACTAAAACCGCAGACGCGGTTTTTTTTATACCATTTTTGGATTGACAGTATAAGGAATGGAAAATATAATTATACTAGAGTATAAATATGCACTGATTATGAAAAGAGAGTGAATTATGAAAAGAAAAGATAATATAAGAGTTATTAAATTTATCCTATTTTCCATATCTGCTGGTGTTATTGAAATTACGGTATTTACTTTATTAAACGAATTTGTTACATGGCCCGATATGGCTTCAAATGCGGATTATGGACCGAATTACTTTATCGCTTTAGTTTGTTCAATAATATGGAATTTTACATTTAATAGAAGATTTACTTTTAAATCGGCTGAAAATGTGCCAAAAGCTATGGCAAAGATATTTGGTTATTATTGTATATTCACGCCTGCGTCCATATGGTGGGGAATTGCATTAACAGAAAGAGTTGGATTAAATGAGTATCTTGTGTTAGGACTAACCATGCTTACAAATCTGTTTACTGAGTATTTGGTTCAGAGATATTTTGTATATAGCAAGAGTCTAGACACAAATGAACTTGCCAAGAAGGGAAGGATTAAAGAAAGTGAAGAAGGTTAAGCGAACTGAAAATGTAATACTTCATGCAGCCAAAGTTCAGTTTGAAGAAAAGGGAATTGAAAATGTTACAGTGGATGATATTGCCTACGAAGCGGAAGTTTGCAGAATGACAATATTTAATAGATTTGGGTCCATGGAGAATTTGATGTCTGCGCTATTTAACATCGAAATAAATGAACTATGTAAATTTGATTCTATTAATGGAAAAAACGGAATAGAAGCAATTAAATTACTTTTCGAAAAGCTTATAGAGACTTCCATAAATTACCCTAGGGTTACTTCAAAATTAATAAATGTACTCATATTAAGTAAAGAAGCAGAGAATATCAAAAGGATAGAGAGCATTATTAATGGACATTTGAAATATGAAAATAGGATAAAGCCATTAAAGGTTTTAGATACTTTTCCCTTGGAAAAGACGACGGAATTAGTAATGGGTATTTACTATGGCATGCTTAACCAAAGGCACATAATGGGATATTCGTTTTTAAAAGAAGAGATGATTAAAGAATTTAATATGTCCTTGGACTATTTAATAAATGGAGGCGGAAATGAATAATTTAGGAATTAGTAGATGGGAAAATCCAAACGAGATAAATGCAAGGTTAAATAAATTAACAACAGAAAAAATCTGGGAAGTAAATGACGATTACTATAATAACGAAATCATGAAATACTATGATGAAAAGTGCCAGAAGTCCAAGGCACTTTTTGAAGAGGCTAAGGAGAGAATTCCAGGGGGTGTGCAGCATAATTTAGCTTTTAATAAACCTTTCCCCCTTTGTTTTGATAAGGCTGAAGGTGCATATCTTTATGATAAGGATGGCAATAAATACATTGATTTTCTTCAAGCGGGAGGGCCAACCATATTAGGAAGTAACTATAAACCTGTTAGAGATGCGGTGCTAGAGCTGATTAACAATTGTGGTCCTGTTACTGGACTTTTACATGAAGCTGAATATATGGTTGCCAAAGTAATAAATGAATGCATGCCCAATGTGGAAATGTTTAGAATGCTTGGAAGTGGCACAGAGGCTGTTATGGCTTCCTTTAGAATAGCCAGAATAGCCTCTGGCAAAAAAAGGGTAATAAAGGTTGGAGGTGCATATCATGGATGGTCTGATCAAGTGGTTTATGGATTAAAAATACCAGGTAGCAGAGGTCTTTTAGAATCTCACGGTATTCCTAATAAGTGTTATTCTTTAACTGATGAAATTAGGCCAAACGATCTTAACATGCTTGAAAAGATGCTTAAGTTAAATAAAATTAAAGGCGGAACTGCGGCAGTTATCGTAGAACCAATAGGTCCTGAAAGTGGAACAAGACCTGTGGCTAAGGAATATAACAAAGGGGTAAGAAGTCTTTGTGATAAATACGGAGCTTTATTAATATTTGATGAAGTTGTATCTGGGTTTAGGGTTGGAATATCTGGAGCCCAAGGGTATTTTGATATAGTTCCGGATTTAACTATCTTTGGCAAAATAGTTGCAGGAGGCTACCCTGCTGCTGGAGGAGTCGGAGGGAAGAAGGAGTATACTGAGCTAATGGCTGCTGGAGTAGCAACGGGTAAACATAGAGCATATGTTGGTGGTACATTGGCCGCCAACCCGCTCTCTTCACTGGCGGGTTATACGGCGATTAGTGAAATAAGGAGAACTAATGCCTGTGAGATTGCAGGTAGAGCAGGAGACAGATTAACTGATGGATTAAAGGAATTAATCCAAAAGTATTCCCTTCCTTATGTAACATATAACCAAGGATCTATAGTTCACTTGGAATGCACAGGAGCTATGAGCTTTGACTATTCTTCGTTTAGTTTGATTAAATCTGCCTTGGGATTATTAAAAAACAAGGAAATGATGTATAAGAGAAAGGATTCCATGGAAAGAATGGGAGCTACATATATGGCAAATGGTATAGTTACGCTGGCTGGCAGCAGGCTATATACTTCCATGGCTGATACTGATGAAGTTATTGATGAAGCACTAAACAGATTTGATAATGTTTTCAAACAGGTAGTTAGAACAAATAAAGGATAATAGGGAGCATCGATATGGAAAAGTATATTTTATCCCATGATATTGGTACGAGTTCTGATAAGGCAGTGCTAGTTGACTATAACGGCAATGTAAAGGCTATGTGCAGTGAAAAATACCCTACGTATTATCCTAAGCCTTCTTGGGTGGAGCAGGATCCAAATGATTATTGGGATGCTGTTAAGATAACAAGTAATAGGATACTTAAGGATAATGGTATTAGACCAGAAGCCATAGGAGGCATAATATTTTCTACTCAAGCTCAAGGGGTAATACTCATGGATGAATATGGTAGTAACCTATATAATAACATTACATGGGTTGATGGTAGGGCTGAAAAACAAGCTCAAAGTATAATGAAAAAAGTGGGTAGCAAGAAGATATTTAAACTTCTTGCGGGCACTGAGATAATGGGGAAAGATTGCATTGCTAAAATCATATGGTTAAAGGAAGAAATGCCGGATATATATAATAATGCTAAACATATATTAGATGTAAATGGATATTTAAAATATAAATGTACGGGTGAGATGGTTGCCGAATTATCAGGGGCATCGTCTTATGGCCTTGATTTAAAG
>DATFJV010000122.1:0-2609 GCA_035268985.1 Anaerovoracaceae bacterium
ATTTAAAGGCCTTAATTATTGGGAAAATGGCATGTTAGCAATTGGAAGTAAAGAACCTATATATGAGCCTGCAGACATGGCTGGTTTAAAAATAAGATCTGCCGATAACGCAGTTGCTGCAGGATTCTTTGAAAATTTTGACGCCAATGCAGTAGTCCTTACTTGGGGTGACATTTATACTTCACTTCAAAACGGTGTAATTGACGGTGTTGACTCAACAACAGTACCTAACATGTATTCTATGAATTTCTATGATGTAGCTCCATATATTGTTGAAACTAATCACGGATATACTCCTGCTCCACTTATGATGAATATTGATTTATGGAATTCATTATCAGAGGAAGATCAAGCTATAGTTATGGAAGCAGCAAATGAAGCTAGAGATTATCACTATGAAGTTTGTGATGAAATCTTAAGTACTTGCGAAGCAGACATGGAAGAAAATGGCGCTACAATAATCAAAGTAGATCCTAGCTTATTTGCACCTAAGGTAGAAAGTATGTATGACGAATTTGTAGGCGAAGATGGAATTGACGCAGAATTAGTAGAAAAATTACAAGAAGAAGCTGAAGCATTAAAATAGCAACAAATTAAATGGCGTTGCTGTCATGCAACGCCATTTTTAAAAATGAATTCATTTAATAGATTATTAAAACAATAAAAAGTTATAATTAATTAAGAAAGAAATATTAAAAAATTATTAAAACCAAGAAAACAAATCTTAGCATGTGGCTAAGAAATAATATATAAATTTATCTTATTAAGACCTATAACTTATGGAACAACTAGTAAGGAAAATGATAGAGGATGGTATAGACTATGTTAAATAAGATCGAGAACAAAGTTGTACAAGCTGAAAGTTTCATAACTGTTATTATATTTTTATCGATGGTAGCTGTAGTTTGTTGGAGTGTATTATGCAGAAAAGTGTTAGACATTCCATTTATTAGTGGAGAAGAAATAGCTAGATATTTGACTATATATGCTGCATATATAGGAATAGCAGTTGGTGTTAACAAAAAAGCACACATAGGAGTAGAAATAGTTTTACACCTTCTAAAAGGTAAATTACAAAGATTTACTAAAATATTTGGGCAAGTAGTAACTATTGGTATATTCTTACTGCTATTAGTATTATCAATAAAAATGTCACAGCAGTACGTAGACACAAACCAGATGACAACAATGACTGAATTGCCAATGTTAGTAGTTTATTCTTGTGTACCCATTTCAATGTTTTTAAGTACTTTGCATTCAATATCAAACCTAGTAAAAGATATTAAAGGCGAGGCAGTTCTAACTGAAGAACAAGAAGAGTTGGAAAGATATAAATGTGCTCCAGATAAAAGCGAAAAGGAGGATGAATAATGGTTAGTATTATACTATTTTTAATATTTGCAGTAATAACCATATTGGGGATGCCTATTGCTTTAGCACTTATCGGTGGAAGCGCTGCGGCTATAATTGTTGGAGGGGATATTCCTTTAGAAGTTGTAGCACAAAAAATGTTTAATTCTTTAGATAGTTTTACACTTTCAGCTATACCGTTTTTCATGTTAGCGGGAGCATTGATGAGTAGTGGTGGTATAGCAAGAAGATTAATAAACTTTGGTAGATCCTTGGTAGGATGGTTGCCAGGCGGCATGGCAGTAGTAACAGTATTTACTTGCATGCTTTTTGGATGCCTTTGCGGTTCTCCTACAGCGACTGTAGCAGCTATCGGATCGATAATGGTACCTGCTCTTGAAGAAGGTGGATACGAAAGAAAGTTTGCATTAACAACGATGGCAGCAGCTGGAATGATAGGGACAATAATTCCTCCAAGTACAGTTATGATTACATACTGTTCGGCCACAGGAGCGCCTGTGGGTGATATGTTCATGGGAGGTATATTACCAGGAATAATATTAACATTCTTAATGTGTGGAGTCTCTGTTTGGTATGGGGTTAAAATGGATATCCCTAGAATACCTTTTTCAATAAAGGAAGTTGGACATTGTACAATACAAGCAACAGGTGCTTTATTGGTACCAATTATCATATTAGGTGGAATATTTAGTGGAGTATTTACACCAACAGAATCAGCTGCAGTGGCATGTGCATATGGACTTATATTAGGATGCTTCATATATAAAGAAATTGACCTTAAAGAACTATTTGCAACAACGACTAGAGCGGCTACTACTTCAGGTATGATAATGTTTATAGTAGCAGCAGCAGGAGTCTTTGGACTTCTTATGGCTAGGGAACAAATTCCTATGAAAGCCGCAGAACTTATTATGTCAATATCAAGCAGCCCAATAACATTCTTGTTACTTGCAAATGTTATGTTATTAATAGTAGGATGTTTCATGGATGCAACTCCGGCAGTCTTGATAATAGCACCGATATTAATGCCTGCATTAGCATTCTATAATATAGATATAGTACACTTTGGAATTATCATGTTAATAAACATGTGTGTTGGACTTATAACACCACCATTAGGAATAAACCTATATGTTGCGGCGGGGCTTAGAAATGAAAAAGTAGATATCTTGATTAATAAATATCTACTTAGGTTCTTGATTATATGTATACTCGATTTACTCCTAGTAACTTTCATA
>DATFJV010000123.1:0-3779 GCA_035268985.1 Anaerovoracaceae bacterium
TAGGTCTATTAATATCCCACTTCTTTGAAGTTAACTGCGATGGATATATAGGAATACTAGTATCAGCCTTTATAATCTATTCAGGTATAATGCTAATAAAAGAAACCAGCAGTCCGCTACTTGGAGAAGCTCCTTCTGAAGAACTTGTAAGAAATATTAGAACCATAGTAGAAGCACATGATGCAGTCTATGGAACCCATGATTTAATGGTACATAATTATGGACCAGGCAAAATATTTGCATCCATACATATTGAAGTGAATGCAGATGCAGATATATTAGAAAGCCATGATCTAATAGATAACATTGAAAATGAAGTATTTAAAAAACTTAAAATACATATTACTGGGCACATGGATCCAATTAAAATAAATGATCCAATTAGAAACGAAATACTAGAAGCTCTTAAATCGAAGATAGATGAACTAGACTGTGTTTCAAATATACATGACTTAAGAATCGTTCCAGGACCAACTCATACAAATGTAATATTTGATATAGTTATGGAAGACGGATGCGAATATACAGAAAAAGAAATACTATCTTGGGCAACCAAGATAGTACATAAAATTGATTTAAAATATTTTGTTGTAATTAATTTCGATAAATCTTATCTTTAATTCCACCAATCAGTATTTTTAATACCAAGCTTCTTAGCACTAAAGGTAGGGTCTAAACCCGCCTTTTTTTGTTCCTCATAATCCTTTAAAACCTTAATAGCAATATTACCCAAGAAAAGCATTGCAACGCAGTTTATTGTAGTCATAACACCCATTAGTACATCTGCAATATTCCATGCTGTGGCTAAGCTATATTGAGCTCCTATAAATACCATTAATACAGCAAGGACTCTAAATGCTTTCATGAGCATCTTATTATCACTGATAAACTTAATATTGGCCTCTGCATAGAAATAGTTACCTATGACAGAAGTAAACGCAAATAGGCACATGGCAAAAGTAAATATGATAAGACCTGCACTGCCAAACAGAGTTTCAAAACCCGCTTGAACAAGGGGTGCTCCATCTAATCCAGTTTCTACGATTGAATCGGATGTCATCATAACAGTAAATGCAGTTGAAGAACAAATAATAAGTGTATCAATAAATACTGAAAGAACCTGTACTAAACCTTGCTTAGCAGGGTGACTAACATCAGCCGCTGCTGCGGCATTCGGTGCAGAACCCATACCAGCTTCATTGGAGAATAATCCCCTTTTAATTCCAGCAACCACACATGATCCTGCAAATCCACCAAAGATTGCTTCAAAATCAAAGGCAGCTGCAAACATTTTGCCAAGCACTTCTGGTAATTCTGCAATATTTGCAATAAATATTATAAGTCCAAGGAGAATATATACTATAGCCATAATAGGTACCAATGTAGATGTAATCTTAGATATCATCTTAGTACCGCCAAAGAATGCCACTCCAGCACATGCTGCAAGTACAAACCCAATAATCATTGGCGCCATGCTATCGTGAAAATCTGGCACAAATACTTCAAAGGAAGAAGCAATTGTTTGAGCCTGAAGACCATTAAAACCAAAAGCATAAGTAAGTATTAATGATATTGCAAAAAGAACTCCAAGCCATCTTGCATGCATTGCTTTTTCAATATAGTATGCAGGACCGCCTTTAAATATCTTTCCATCTTTTTCTTTATAAACTTGGGCAAGTGTACTTTCAACAAAAGCAGATGCAGCACCTACTATTGCAATAATCCACATCCATACTACTGCGCCTACTCCACCTGCAACAATTGCAGTGGCAACTCCTGCGATATTACCTGTGCCAACTCTAGATGCAGTTGAAATCATTAAAGCTTCAAAAGAAGACATACTGTCCTTATCTTTGGCTTTTTCCGAAATAACTTTAATTCCTTCGGGAATCATCCTTAATTGCACGGCTCTTGTTCTTACTGTAAAATATATACCTATTCCTAGCAATACTACAATTAGAAACTTACCGTAAATAAATCCGTTGATATCTCCTAATAATAAATTAAACTGTTCCATTCGTCTCTCCTAATTAAAAATTTAGCAGAATTATACCATATGGCACAGCGTCTAGCAATAAAAAAGACCACCCTTTTAGAATGATCTTAATTGAATATTTTAACCCAATGCTATGTCTAAAATCATCATTATTACAAACCCTATGGCAACACCTATAGTAGAATAATCACTATGTTTTCCATCTTGTCCTTCAGGTACAAGTTCCTCCACAACTACATATATCATCGCACCCGCAGCAAAGGATAATAGATAAGGTAATACCCCAGTTATTAATCCAGTAATTAGTAATGTTATTATTGCAGAAATGGGTTCCACTGCCCCTGATAAAAAACCAAGGTTAAAAGCCCTCTTCTTGCTTACCCCTCTACTATTAAGAGGCATAGATATAATTGCTCCTTCAGGAAAATTTTGTATAGCAATACCTATAGCAAGAACCATAGCCCCTGATAAAGTCATAAGGGAACTATTTGCTATAACCCCTGCAAACACAACCCCCACCGCCATGCCTTCGGGAATATTATGCAGCGTAACCGCAAGAAATAGCATCGTGTTATTACTTAAATTAGCTTCAGGACCTTCTGGCTCACTTTCATTGGCATGTAAATGAGGAATAATTCTATCTAAAAGAAGTAGGAAAAATATACCTAATAAAAAACCTACAGCAGCAGGTAACCACTCAATTACTCCCTGCTCAGCTGCCATATCAACAGCAGGCATAATAAGCGACCAAATAGACGCAGCAATCATAACGCCCGATGCAAATCCTAAAAGAAATTTTTCAAGCTTTCTATTAAAGGTTTCCTTCATAAAGATAACCATGAAACTACCTAAAGTAGTACCAATTAGCGGAATCATTAAACCACCAAATATTTGTAAAGTCATATTATTCCTCCTAATTTTTTATATTAGAATTATATCACTATTATCAGTTTCCTTCAATAAGCCTACACATTTTAAGGGCATTATCTAACGAATCACTAAAACAAACTACGCCATGATTAGCAATTATACAAGCATTCCTATCGTCTATTTTATCTTTAACAGCATTAGTAAGCTTATCCGTACCAGGAAGGCCATATTCAGATACAGGTATTGTACCATTGGTAAATTTGCCAAGCTCTTTATCAACTAAGTATTCTTCATGATTAGCAGAATTAATAGAAAGTGCATACGAATGAGTATGAATAATAGCCTTTATATCCGGCCTTTTCAAATATATCATTTGGTGTAATTTCTTTTCCCCGGAAGGCTTCCTCTGATTGTCATATTCCATTTTATTTAAATCAAGTCTTACAATATCCTTTTCAGTTACATCGTAATAGTCCATGCCAGATGGAGTAATTAACATTTCATTATCAGATAACCTAACAGAGATATTACCCCAGGTACCTTGAACTATACTTTCATCAACTAACACTTTGCCTATATCCACCATCTCTTTTCTCGCCATTTTTTCTTCCTTGGGAAAATCAGACAAGTTAACAGTTTCGTTATTTGCTATAGAATACTTATGCTTATATACATAGTTCATTAATAAACAATCAAAACGACTTAAATATTTAATATTATTTGCATTAAGTTCCACATGCGCACTCTTTTGAAGAATTCTAATTCCAGCTAAAGCTTCATTTAAATCCCTACCTAAAGATATTCCTCCATAGTTAGATATGAAACAACCATTTCTCTTTTTCAATGCTTTCAATATTTCATTACTTCCATCATTTTTCGATATCCT
Organism: Anaerovoracaceae bacterium; assembly: GCA_035268985.1. Taxonomy (GTDB): domain Bacteria; phylum Bacillota; class Clostridia; order Peptostreptococcales; family Anaerovoracaceae; genus JAAYHV01. Next base: position 3,753 of record DATFJV010000123.1, read on the forward strand.
AACATTGGTTCCAATAATTTGAGCCAA
>DATFJV010000124.1:0-8547 GCA_035268985.1 Anaerovoracaceae bacterium
ATATAAGGTAACAATGGAAATGGTAGAAAAGACAGGTAATCCAGATGTAATATTTGAGCATTGCTTGCCAGCATTCCATGACTTTAATACAAAGATGGCAAGTAGCCAAAAAGAACTAGGATACGATATTCGTGAAGTAACCGATAAAGTGTTTAGATCAAAGCATTCAGTTGTGTTTGATGAAGCAGAAAACAGAATGCATACAATTAAAGCTGTAATCGTTGCTACTATAGCGTAAACAAAACTCCATAAAGAAGGCGAGTATCTTAAAAGATGCTCGTTTTTTTATAAATCATAACTATGTTATTTAAACACTCATCATAGGTTTCTCCAAAAGTTTTTTTTAAGAGCTTTTAATTTTAATTGTTTATAAAAAAATAAATTTGAACTATTTGATGGAAAAGTTATTAAGCGGTTCAATACTTACAAATAGGGCTTTTTTATTAATATCTATTTTAATTTTTATTTTTTTATAGTATAATAATTAAGATTAATGATTGAAAGGTAGGAGCCCATGGAATATGTAATTGAAATGTTAAACATTAGAAAAGAATTTCCAGGAATTGTAGCTAATGATGATGTTAATTTACAATTAAAAAAAGGGGAGATTCATGCACTTCTGGGAGAAAATGGCGCTGGAAAATCAACACTTATGAGTGTTCTTTTTGGTATGTATCAACCGGAAAAAGGAATTATAAAGAAAAATGGGATGGAGATAAAGATAAAAGATCCTAAAGAGGCCAATAAACTAGGAATAGGAATGGTCCATCAGCACTTTAAGTTAGTTGAAAACTTTACAGCATTGCAGAATATTATACTTGGAGTTGAAGACACAAAAAACGGTTTTTTAAAAATGGAAGATGCTCGTAAAAGAGTAATAGAGTTATCTAAAAAATATGGCTTAATGATAAAGCCTGATGAAAATATTGAAGACATTACTGTGGGAATGCAGCAGCGTGTTGAAATTCTCAAAATGCTTTATAGAGAAAATGAAATTCTCATATTTGACGAACCTACTGCAGTACTAACTCCTCAAGAAATAGAAGAATTAATGTCTATTATGAAAAAGTTAGTTAAAGAAGGCAAATCTATACTTTTTATTACCCACAAACTTAACGAAATAAAAGCTGTTGCTGATAGATGTACAGTTCTTAGAAAAGGTAAAGGTATAGGAACAGTTGATGTTAAACCAACTACAAAGGAAGTTCTTTCTGAAATGATGGTAGGTCGTAAAGTGGATTTAGCAGTTAATAAAGGAACAGCTAAACCTGGGAAAACCATATTTGAAGTTAATAATCTTTCTGTAATCAGTAAAAGGAGTAAAAAGAAGGTAGTAAACGATGTTTCCTTTAAAGTAAAAGAGGGGGAAATTGTTTGCATAGCAGGTATTGATGGAAATGGGCAATCGGAATTGGTATATGCATTAACAGGAATGGGACCTTATCATGATGGCAAAATAATCTTAAATAATGAAGATGTTACTGATTCATCGATTAGGCATAGAAATATTGCTGGTATGGCTCATATTCCAGAGGATAGGCATAAAGATGGATTGGTACTTGACTATAAATTATCTCAAAATCTTGTGCTAAAAAAGTATTTTAAAGAAGATTTTCAAAATCGTGGAGTAATAAATTTTGCCAATGTTGACAAGTATGCAGAGAAACTTACTGAAATGTATGATGTTAGAAGCGGACAGGGCATTACGACTTTAACAAGGAGTATGTCAGGAGGTAATCAACAAAAAGCAATTGTAGCAAGAGAAATTGAGGAAAATCCAGAGATATTAATTGCAGTTCAACCTACTAGAGGATTAGATGTTGGTGCTATCGAATATATACATAGGCAATTAGTAAATCAAAGAGACGAAGGTAGAGCTATACTGCTTATTTCCTTGGAACTTGACGAAGTAATGAACTTAAGTGATAGAATACTAGTAATATATGAAGGACAGATAGTAGCAGAGCTAGACCCTAATAAAACTAATGTGCAAGAATTAGGTTTATATATGGCAGGATCAAAGAAAAGTGAGGGGGTATCATGAGTTTACTAAAAAAAATAACCTCATCTGAGGGCTTTAGCAAAGCCATGGGCTCAATCACAGCCATAATAATAGGGCTTTTATTAGGTCTAATTGTATTAATATTCGCAAATCCCAGCAATGCATTCGATGGATTTATAACTATTTTGGCGGGAGGATTTACAGGAGGTGGAAGAGGAGTTGGACAAGTACTATACTTTTCAACACCACTAATACTAACCGGTTTAAGTGTGGGATTTGCTTTTAGAACCGGAATGTTTAATATAGGTGGAGCAGGTCAATTTGTAATGGGTGCAGTTTCGGCCATATTTATAGGTGTTTATGTAACATCAATACCAGCGCCTTTTCATTGGATTTTAGCCCTTATTGTTGCCGGTATAGTAGGTGGCATTTGGGGTTTTGTTCCAGGAATGTTGAAAGCATTATTTAATGTGCATGAAGTAATATCAACTATTATGATGAACTACATAGGTATGTATTTATGTAACTTTATAGTTAAAAAGTGGCTTTATAATAGTCTTAAAAATATATCAGTGGATGTCGAATCCACGGCGGTTCTTCCTAGAGCAGGTCTTGATAAAATATTTGTAACTATGCATGGTAATTATGCGGATGCATCAACTATAAACATCGGTATTATAGTAGCTATAGGTATAGCCATATTTATGTATTTCGTACTGGAAAAGACCACTTTTGGTTATGAATTAAAAGCAGTTGGTTTTAATAAAAATGCTAGCAAATTTGCAGGTATGAACGAAAAAAGAAATATTATGTTATCAATGACTATTGCAGGAGCATTATCTGGTATAGGTGGTGGCCTATTGTTCCTTTCAGGTCCTACGGGAAGACATTTACAAGTAGTAGATGTTTTAGCAATGGAAGGATTTAATGGTATTTCAGTAGCTTTATTGGGATTATCAAGTCCTATAGGAATCATATTCTCGGCTATATTTATTTCATATTTAGCTCAAGGTGGTACATATCTTCAGACATATAATTATATGCCTGAGGCTATAAATATAATTGTAGCAGTTATAATTTACTTCAGTGCATTTTCACTTATGTTCAGACAGCTTTTACCTAAGCTTAAAAAGAGAAGTATTGAAAGACGTGAGCTAAAGAAAGCTGCAAGTCAAGAAAGTGGAGGTGAAAAATAATGGAAGTATTATATTTGATAGTACAACAGACAATGTTTTTCACAATACCGCTATTAATTGTAGCCCTTGGGGGAATGTTCACTGAGCGTGGAGGTGTTACAAACATAGCATTAGATGGTACCATGATTATGGGCGCCTTTGCAGGCATATTGTTCATAAATCAAACTCAAGATGCAATGAGTGGGACTTCCCAGCTATTAATTGCAATGTTGGTAGCGATATTTACTGGAATAGTTTTTTCATTAGCTTTGGCCTTTTCGGCAATTAACATGAAGGCGGATCAAATAATAGGCGCGACAGCACTTAATTTGTTTGCTCCTGCATTTGCAATATTTGCCGCAAGAACCATTCAAGTAAACGGTGTTCAACAGATTCAGTTTTCCAATACATTTAGGATAAGTAAAATTCCTATTTTAGGAGATATACCAGTTATTGGAGAAATGTTCTTCACATCTTGTTATATAACAACTTTTATAGGAATACTAATATTGATTATCGCAACATTCGTTGTATATAGGACTAAATTCGGATTAAGGCTTAGATCTTGTGGTGAGCATCCTAATGCAGCAGATTCAGTAGGTATTAATGTTTATAGGATGAGATATGCAGGAGTAATGATATCTGGGGCATTAGGTGGATTAGGTGGCTTAATCTTTATAATACCTACGTCTACAAACTTTAATGCTGATGTGGCTGGTTATGGATTCTTAGCATTGGCTGTAATGATATGTGGGCAGTGGAAACCTGTAAGAATATTTATAGTTTCAATTTTCTTTGGCGGCATGAAAGCATTAGCAGCAGCATATTCCGCAGTTCCATTTTTAGCAAACGCACCTATAACAAGCGACTTTTATAAGATGGCTCCATTTATTGCTACTTTAATAGTTATGGCATTTTCATCTAAGAACTCTAGAGCGCCTAAAGCTGTTGGAAAACCATATGATAAAGGTAGTAGATAATGTTTTTACCTACTAATATATTCGAAGTAAAGGAAAGAGGCTGGTCCGAGGTCGATTTTGTATTGGTTACAGGAGATGCTTATGTAGATCATCATTCTTTTGGTACTGCGATAATAGGGAGATTACTGGAAAGATATGGTTATAAAGTAGGGATACTTGCACAACCTGATTTTCATAACTCCGATGATTTTAAAAGGTTTGGAAAGCCTAGATTGGGATTTCTGATAAATAGTGGTATAGTAGATTCTATGGTCGATAATTATTCTGTATTTAAACGCAGAAGAAAAGTAGATGAATATGCGCCCGGTGGGTCTTTTGGTAATAGACCGGACCGGGCTGTTATAGTATACAGCAACAGAGCAAGAGAAGCATATAAAGAAGTCCCCATAATAATAGGTGGTATAGAAGCTAGTTTAAGACGATTTTCACATTATGATTACTGGGATAACAAGGTTAGAAGATCAATACTTTTGGACTCTAGGGCGGACTTATTAATATATGGAATGGGCGAAAAAACTATAATTGAAATAGCAGAAGCTATGAAATCAGGTATCAATATACATGATATTACTTGGATAAAAGGAACCAACTATAGAACTAAAACATTGAAAAGCGTTTATGATTACGAGATTTTACCTAGCTTTAATACAGTTCTTAATGATAAAAAGGAATATGCAAAAAGCTTTTTAATTCAGTACAAAAACAATGATAACATAACAGGTAAGACATTGGTGGAAGAATATGATAATAAAAACTTTATTGTACAAAACCCACCTCAAGACCCTTTAAATACAACTGAGCTTGATGACGTATATGAATTACCATATGAGAATGAGTATCATCCTAAATATGAAATAGATGGAGGAATCCCTGCATTTAAAGAAGTTAAGTTTAGCTTAGTTTCATCTAGAGGTTGTTTTGGAGGTTGTGCTTTTTGCGCAATTACGTATCATCAAGGGCGTGCAGTTAGAGGAAGAAGTAAAGAATCATTAATTAAGGAAGCAAAGGCACTTACCTACAAACCGGATTTTAAAGGATATATACATGACGTTGGTGGACCGACTGCAAACTTTAGATTACCTGCATGCGAAAAACAGTTGAATTATGGAGTTTGTAATGACAAAGAATGTCTATATCCGAAACCATGTAAAAATTTAAATATAGATCATAGGGATTATTTAGATATATTAAAAAGCTTAAGGGAAATAGATGGCATAAAAAAGGTGTTTATAAGGTCTGGGATAAGATATGATTATTTAATTGCGGATAAAAACTATAAGGAGTTTTTAGATGAACTAGTAAAATATCATGTAAGCGGAATATTAAAGGTGGCACCAGAACATATTTCCAATAATGTTTTAAGATACATGAGAAAACCTCCTAAGGAAGTTTTTACTAAATTTGTTAGGGAGTATATAAAAGCTAATGAAAGGATAGGGAAAAAACAATACTTAATACCATATTTAATATCTTCCCATCCAGGTTCTAAGATAGAGGATGCTATAGAGTTGGCAATATTTTTAAAAGAATGGGGGTTTATACCAGACCAAGTGCAGGATTTTTATCCAACACCGGGTACTTATGCAACATGTATGTATTATACTGAAATAGATCCTTTTACAATGAAAAAAGTGTATGTCCCTAAAAAAATGGACGAAAAGAAGAGGCAGAGGGCTTTACTTCATTTCAATAAAGAATATAACAAAGAGATTGTAATTGATACTTTGGAGAAGGCAAAAAGAGAAGATCTAATTGATTACTTTTATTCAAAGGGGAAGAATAATGAGCATAATACAAGAAATAGGGAAAGGTCTAGAAATAGGACTAGATAAATGGAATGATACACTTAAGAATGAGTTCATATATTCTGAATCTCATAGTGATGAGCATACAGTAAATTCTATATGTTTGGGTGATAATTTGGAGTATATGAAATGGCTCCTAAAAATAGGATACAAAGGCAAAATACAACTTATTTATATAGATCCTCCTTTTTTTACAAAGGCAAAATATGATGCCAATATAAAGATTGCTAATAAGATAGGTAATAACGATTCCATTAAACACATAGCTTACGATGATTTATATGATAGAGATCTTGTTGTTTATTCGGAGAACATATCTGCTAGACTTATGGCAATAAAAGAATTGCTTTCAGAAACGGGGCTTGTATGGGTTCATTTGGATTGGCATTCATCCCATTATGTGAAAATAATATTAGATGAAATATTTGGAGCAAGTCGTTTTGAAAATGAAATAATATGGAATTATAAATCAGGAGGTACAGGTAAAAGGCATTTTTCTAGAAAACACGATACTTTGCTTGTATATAGCAAATCCAAAGACTATTATTTAAATGTTCCTAAGGAAAAATCATATAACAGAGGTCTAAAGCCTTACAGATTTAAAAATGTTAAGGAATATAGGGATGAAATGGGGTGGTATACCATGGTCAACATGAAAGATGTTTGGTTTGTTGATATGGTAGGACGAACATCAAACGAGAGAAATGGATATGCTACACAAAAACCTGAAGCACTGCTAGAAAGAATAATTGAAGCTTCTACCAACCCTGGAGATTTGTGTGCAGACTTCTTCTGTGGATCAGGCACAATGCTTTCTGTTGCTAGCAAAATGGGAAGAAATTGGATAGGTTGTGATAGAGAAAAACTGGCAATCAGAATTGCGAAAAAGAGGCTTGACAAACAAGGCGCAAAGTACTATTATTATCGAGAAAATTCAATTACTTACTTAAATAATAATATTGATATTAGGTATGAAAAAATATCAGAATTAGAGGATGGTAAGCATATATTAAAGCTTAAAATACTTAAATTTAAACCTGAAATTAATATGAAGGATGTATTTAAAGGTGATAGGGACAAGCTTAAATTAATAATGGATGAGGATTCTAAAAAATTAATAGATTATGTAATAATTGATAATGATTACGATGGCAATTTGTTCCATAGAGCATATACATACGAAATGGCAGAAGAGATTATAATAGTTGCTAAAGGCGAGATTGCAATGATAGCAGTAGATATTTTTGGAAATGAATATTTTGAATTTATCAAAAAGGAGAAATATTTGAGATGATTAAAAAATCCTCAAGGGATATCTTAATAAATATTATATTTATTGGACTTGGTACATCTGCAGGAGCATTTGCAATCACTGCGATAATGATACCTAATGGTTTGACATGCGGTGGTTTCACAGGCATAGCAAGATTAGTACAACAATATACGAATATTGATTTTTCAATAATATATTACTTACTTTGTGGAATAGTGTTTTTGTTAGTTACATTTTTCCTAGGGTTTAAAGAAAGCAAAAAATTAATTTTGTTATCCATAATTTACCCAAGTGTTATATGGATTTTTGAGCAGGTGGATTTAATACTTTTAGACCAAAAAGATTTAATGTTGGCGGCAATCTTTAGCGGGGTTATGTTTGGCATTGCTTCTGGTCTTGTTTTTTGGAGAGGATTTGCCTTTGGAAACACTGATTCTATAGCACAGATAATTAAGAGAAAATGGTTCCCTTATGTTGACACTAGTAGAATTCTTTTTATAATTGATGGAACAGTGATTTTAATATCAGCATTTGTATTTGATAAAAATATTGCGTTATATGCTCTAGTTACCCAGTATATAGCTATGAAGTTAACTGAAGCTGTTTTATATGGTTTAGCAACTAGGCTTGTTCAACTTAATGTAATAACTAGTATTCCAGATGCATTAAAAGCATTTGTAATTGAAAATGTTCAAAGGGGAGTATCTAGTATAGAAATCACAGGTGAATATACAGGCATAAGAAAAAAGCAATTAATAATAATGTGTTCTCCAAGGGAAAGTATGCTTGTTAGACGTTTTTTAGCTACAAATGATCCCCATTCATTAGTTTCTGTTATAGGATTAAACTCTGTATGGGGCGTAGGTAGAGGTTTTAAAGAAATTGATAAAGAAGACACAATTTAATTAGGGGGATTAGCTCAACTGGATAGAGTACCGGCCTTCGAATCCGTTGGTTATGAGTTCGAGTCTCATATCCCCTACCATATAAAAAAGCCTTGTAAACACTGATAAATGTAGTGTGTGCAAGGCTTTTAAAGTGCTTATTTCTCAAGCTTGTTTTTTAGGTTCTTTGTCAAATGGTGTTGGTGAAGAAAAAAAGAACTAGTTTCATAAACCAGGTAGCGAATTATGCTACCTGGTATTTTGTTATTGGTTTAATTAGATTCCTTGATATTAATATTCTATTTCTAAAGTGAAAAAAGCTTTTGTATCCAAAGGCAATTCTCTTAATAACTTTTATGTAGTTGTTTAAACCTTCAATTGTACCGTTAGAATATTCATATTTAAGAGCATTTTCTACATAGCCCATG
>DATFJV010000125.1:0-21320 GCA_035268985.1 Anaerovoracaceae bacterium
GCTTTTTTCACTTTAGAAATAGAATATTAATATCAAGGAATCTAATTAAACCAATAACAAAATACCAGGTAGCATAATTCGCTACCTGGTTTATGAAACTAGTTCTTTTTTTCTTCACCAACACCATTTGACAAAGAACCATTTTTTAACTACCTCCGCACTTGGGACTTTCACCCTTTAGATTATGCCCATTCTGGGCTAACATTGAAAACTGCTACACCAAATTGGCGCAGCAGTCACATAATTTTTTAGATAATTAGACTATATACTTAAATGTGGTCACTTCAAACTGAATTCTTGGCCTTTTAAATTATACTGCTATTTGTGCTTCGATTAAAAGCATTATTATTGCAAATACTGATAGTATTCCAAATAGTGGCATCATGAATTTTAAATATTTATCATAGTTCACATGCACAAGTTCAAGCACTACTAATATTAATCCAGTCGGTGTAATAAATGACATCATGCCTTGTCCAAATAAATAAGCTGTAATAACTGTTTCTCTTGGCATTCCAACAGCATCTGCTAAAGGTGCCATAATTGGAATAGAAAGCACGGCTAAACCAGACGTTGAATTAATAAAGAAACCAAGAATAATGTATATCACAAACATTAATATTATGAATACAGAAGGACTCATTCCTTCAACCCAACCTGACATAGTGTGAAGTAATGCATCTGAGACAAGACCTGCGTCTAATATTAAATTGGCCGCTCTTGCAACACCGCAAACCAAAGCAACTCCCATCATTTCTCCTGCACCACTTATAAATTCACTTACAATTTGTCTTTCATTTAGTTTTAAAACAATACCCATTATAATTGCTGAAACTAGGAATAATGCGGCCATTTCACCAAACCACCAACCTAATTTAGTAACGCCATATATCATGACTATAAATGTTGCAAAAAATTGTAATAAAGCAATTTTACCCCTTGATGTTAGCTGAGGGGCATCATCAGTTGAGCGAAATTTGGCATCAATATATTCCTTAGACTCTAATATGAATGACTTGTTAGGATCAGCTTTGACCCTCTTTGCGTATCTCATAATATATGCTGCTACTATGACTGTACCAATTATTAAAGCAACAAGTCTTAATCCAAATCCTTCCATAAAATTTATACCCGCTGCGTTTGATGCAATTACTACAGAAAAAGGATTAACTGTTGAGGCCATACAACCTATCTGAGATCCTATATATACTGCTGCAATTCCTACTAATGCATCGTATCCCGCAATTACAAAGACTGGAATAATTACTGGGTAAAAAGCTATTGTTTCTTCGCACATTCCAAAAGTAGTTCCGCCTAAAGAAACTAAAAAGGTGACAAGTACAATTAAAAGATACTCTTTACCCTTTGTTGCTCTAGATAGTGTTCCTAAGCCTGCTGCAAAGGTTCCTGTGTAATTTAATAGTCCTATCATACCACCTATTACAAATATGAATAATGCGATATCAATTGTTTCATATACACCATTTATCGGTGACATTATAACTTCAGCTACGCCTTGAGGATTGCTTTCGATTTCCTCATAAGTATCCGGAACACTTACTGGCTTGTAGATACTTCCATCCAAAAACAATTCTAAATCCGAATTGATGTTCAATTCATCTAATGATTCTTGAGTTGCTGGCATTTCTACAATTTCACCTTCAGGTGAAGTAACTTCAAATAAATCAGAATCTGCATTGTATACCATTTTTGAGTAAGCCCCAGTTTCTGAGAAATGAGTAATCACCGCTGCGATGATTAAGATAATAAATAATACTGTGTACGCCGATGGGAAAGAACGTTTCTTCCTGCTTTTTGTAGTGTTATCAAGTTCTTTCGCTGTTTTTTCGTCCATTATACTACCTCCTATGAACAGCTATAGTAGCTATAAAAATATGTAAGCACGCAAACTTTAAATTTACATGCTTACATATATTAACACAATGATTTGAACCAATCAACACAAATAATGTACTTTATTCCATACTGTAAAAAATAGTTACTTTTTTGTAATTATTTATCAATTATTTAAATTCTTCCACTATTTTTTTTACAGTTTCTTTATCATATGGGATGTCAACTAAAGGCTTTCCTTTTTTTAATACTGAATTTTTACTATGATAAGATGGCTTGTCTTCTTTATATATTATGCCTAATGGAATTTTATCACCAAATTCCATTGCTCTTTCCATTGCTAAAACTTTTTGATTACAGTCGTAATCATCTTCAAGTTCATAAACCCTTTGGCTATAATAAGCGTAATTATTAACCTTATTAAAACTTACACAAGGTTGTAAAATATCCACCAATGCATATCCATCATAGTTAATAGCCTGCTTCATAATGGATGTTAAATGCTCTGGATTCCCACTATAAGCTCTAGCAACAAATCCTGCTCCCGCTGCTATTGCAATAAGTATAGGATTAAACGGTGTGTTGATATTGCCATCCACTTGAATCCCCGTTACAAAACCTTCCTCAGACGTAGGTGATGCTTGACCTTTTGTTAAGCCATAAATCTGGTTATCATGAACAAAATGTGTTATATTTACATTTCTTCTTATGTTATGCAAAAAGTGATTGCAACCTTCACCATAAGAGTCCCCATCACCAGTATCAACAATAACCGTCAATTCTTCATTGGCAATCTTCGCTGCAACTGCTGCTGGTAATGCCCTGCCATGAAGTCCACAAAAGGCATTCGTATTAATATACTGGGGAGTCTTAGCAGCCTGACCAATTCCTGCTACCATTAGCACCTTATTGTTTTCAATTTTCAGTTCTTCTAGGGCTGTTTTAAGAGAACTTAAAATGCTAAAATTTCCACATCCCGGACACCATGCAGTTTCGTATGTAACATATTTATCAGTACTCATATCATCCCTCTTTCTCTATTTTTTCAACAATTTCGTCACTTGTTATCTGACGTCCATCATACTTTAATATACTGTAACCACAAGTAATCCCTGTTTGCTCACGAATTACATCTGCCAATTGGCCTGTGGCATTTTGTTCAATATTAATTATTAATTTGGCGTTTTTAACCTTTTCCAAGAGAAGTTTTTTAGGTAACGGGTATACATCACCAAAAACTAGGGCTGCGTATTTTTTTTCTCCAATGCTATTTAAATTCTCAACAGTTTCCTTTATTGCTCCTTTTGTTGAGCCAAAACCTAATAAAAGAGTATCAAATAAATTTGTTCCAAGAAATTCTGGTTCAATTAACTCTTCCTTTAGTTTTTCAAGCTTTTTCATACGCTTTTTAGTCATCTTTACCCTTACACCTGCATCTTCGGTAATCCAACCTCTTTCATTATGTTCATCACTATCTATCGCAACTAAATTATCTGTTTCCCCTGGGATTAAACGTGGGGAAATACCATCTTCAGTAAATCTATATCTTAAGTATTCTTCATCCTCCCCAATCGGGCTTTTAGAAATTTCAGGTAAACCTTCTAAATCGATGGTATCAATTGTAGCATGAGAATCAGCAAGATACTGGTCACTTAGAATAACAACAGGTATTTGATATTTTTCTGCCATATAAAAAGCTCTTGCTGTTTGATAGAAGGCATCATTATGATCACATAATGAAATAACCATTCTCGGAAATTCACCATGGGAAGCTGAGATCACAAATTTCAAATCACTTTGTTCTGTACGTGTTGGAAATCCTGTAGCAGGCCCTGGTCTTTGAACATCAACTATAACAATAGGGATTTCTGCCATCCCTGCAAGACCTAACGCTTCTACCATAAGCGAAAAACCCCCTCCAGAAGTGCCTGTCATTGAACGTACTCCTGCATATGACGCACCTATAGCCATATTAATTGCTGCAATTTCATCTTCAGCTTGTTCTACTACAACTCCTACTTGTTCACTTTTTGAAGCTAAGTATCCCATTATTGATGTAGAAGGAGACATTGGATATGCCGTATAGAATCTTATTTTAGCAGCTATCGCGCCTAATGAAATGGCTTCATTACCACTAACTATTAGTTTTGGTTCGCCCTTTCCTTTTAATTTAGGGTATCTACTTTCTACCATCTGAAAACCTTTTATTATAGCTTCCATATTCATTCCTAGTAATCTTTCATCAAACATCTCTTTTACAATTTCTTTGGCATCATCTAAGCTTTCACTAAAAAGACTGAGAACTGAGCCAGCTGCTATAGTTCCTATTACTTTAGGATTGCCAATCTCTGTTGATATTTCATCCATAGCTATTTTAATTGTTCTTAAATCATCATTTTCTACTGATTTATCACAAAGAATAAACCCATCTTCATTCAGTTCATTCTTATGCAAATTTATAGCTTCTTCGTTTAGTGCAACAATTCCATCTAGTTTTTTGCTATGTGAAAAAACTTCTTCGCTGTCAAATCTAATAGTAGAATAATTATGACCCCCTCTAACCCTAGACATTACATCTTCTGCTGTAAAAATATTGTAACCTGATTTTTTTAGTGTTTTACGAAGTATAGTAGTAGTAGTATCAATTCCTTGACCTGCAGCTCCACCAATTAATAAATTATACAATTAGTTTACCTCCTTGCCATATTAATTCGCTTATTTTTAATATTCAATTACTGTTTTCCATAGTCCATGAATGTTACAATATGCATAAACGGTAACTTTCATTAAAGGCTCTTCGTCATAAACAAAATTACATGGCTGACCTTCGCAGTTTGCTAAAAATTGATTTTCTTCTTCTGTAAAGCCCTCTTCTTCTTGAAGACTCTCATATGTAAATATTGCTTTTGGTAATACTCCTGGTTTAAGATGAACTATTTCGACTTTTTCTCCCATAACTATGGCTATCCATTCTATATAGTGTTCTGGATTCATTGGATGATACACAGATCCAACCGTTACTGTAATTTTACTTCCATCTACATCTACTATTGGTAAATGTTTTTCGTTTGCAGCTTCAGTAGAATTGGCAACAAGCTTAACCATAGATTCCCCGCAACAACTCATATCACTACCATAATCCTTTAAAGACATAACTACATTTCCACATTTTGTACAATTATAAAATAATACGTTATCCATGTTAGCTCCTTTTCTTATAACAATTAAATTCACCCTTTAATTTATCTTACCCTAAATTTTACCCCTAAATCATTTGCAATTCTTTCACATTTTTTTATATCTTCTGTGCTTATTACACTTACAACAGACATCCTGACATCTGGGACATGCTTTTTAACCTTTTGAGTAAATTCAATCAATGCAGGATATGCATCGAGCCCAAACTTAGGATGGCAAAGATCATTATATGAGGCCGCATCCGTTGCGTTTAAACTCACAGAAACAGAGTCTATGACATTTTCTAATAACGGTGTAATATCATAACCGTTAATCAAATTCCCCAGTCCGTTTGTATTAATTCTAACCATCACATTTGCTCTCGATTTAATTTCTTTGGTCAGATTTATCAAGTCATCGATTCTTTCAGTTGGCTCACCATAGCCACAAAAGACAATTTCATCATATGAATTTAAATTAATTTCCTCAAGGCCTTCAATCAACTCATAATATTTTGGTTCCCTTTTTAACCATAGTGAATCAGCACTTCCTAAAGAGTCAGCCATATTCCTAATACAGAACTCACATCTATTGCAGCATAAATTCGTCATATTTATATATAGACTTCTACCATAGTTATAGTAAATATCTCCAATATATTCTGACATATTGCACCTCCTATTTGACAATTATATGTTATACTTATTATATACCCATATATATTAAATTAACAGTTTTTTAGAAAGGAAAATTAATATGATATGTATTCATTTGGCTGAAGGCTTTGAAGAAATTGAAGCTATCACCACAGCTGATGTACTAAAAAGAGGTGGTTTAGAAGTTAATCTAGTATCAATAACCAAAGAAAAAATGGTAACTGGTTCTCATAACATTAGTGTTGTAGCAGATAATTTGATAACTGAAATCAACTATGATAAATGCAAGGCTATAGTATTACCTGGAGGTATGCCTGGCACAACAAATCTAATGGAGAATAAATATTTGATAAGTAAAATAGTTGAGTTTGACAAAGAAAGAAAATTATTGTGTGCCTTATGCGCAGCCCCAATGTTGTTGGAAAAAGCCGGTATACTAAAAGACGTTAAAGCAACAATATATGAAGGTTTGGAATGTCATATTAAAAGCGCAAACTATACAAATGTGGAAGTGGTAAAAGATAATAACATAATAACGTCCAAAGGACCGGGAACTGCCATGCAATTTGCTTTAGAGATATTAAAAGAACTAAAAGGAAATGATAAATATAATGAGGTGAAAAGTTCCTTACTATTTTAAATATTTTTAAGATATTCAATCTCTTCTTGTTTTAGCTTTCTGTAACCACCCACCATAAGTCTTCCTAATTTAATTTCCCCAATGGAAATTCTAGTTAGTTCAATAACAGGTCTATCTACAGCTTTTAGCATTTTTCTTATTTGGCGATTTTTACCTTCAGCTATTGAAAGTTCAATTAAAGTATTCTTTCCAATAATCTTAACAACACTAACCTTAGCTGGCTTTGTAACATAACCACCAATATCAACACCTTTTGTTAATTTATAAAGCTGTTTATCAGATACAATTCCTTTCACCAAAGCTCTATACGTTTTATAAATATCATGTTTAGGGTGTGTCATCTTATTCGCTAAGTCCCCATCATTTGTTAAAACCAATAAACCTGATGTGTTAAAATCTAGCCTACCTACTGGAAACAATCTAACATCTGCATCGGTAACTAAATCCATAACCTTTGGCCTTTTTTTATCATCAGATACTGTTGTAACATAACCTACAGGTTTGTTTAATGCAATATAAACCATTCTCTTTTCAGGTTTAACCACTCTACCATTAACACTAACCGTATCGCTATCTGTAACATCATAGCCCAATTCGGCTACGGTTTCACCATTAACCTTAACATTACCATTTGCAATTAAGTCATCTGCTTTTCTTCTGCTGGCAATTCCTGCAGTTGCTATATATTTATTAATTCTCATATTATATTTCCATTTCTATTTGTTCATGAAGCTCTGGTATACCTTCGATTTTTTTCTCATTGATTGTATCTTCCAAATCATCTATTTCCGGTAGTTCTTTAATACTTCCAAATCCAAATTTTTTAAGAAATTCGTTTGTTGTCCCATATATCAAAGGTCTCCCTATCTTTTCAGACCTTCCCCTTACTTCAACTAGCTCTTTCTTTTCTAAGCCTTCTATTACTCTATCACATTTTATTCCCCTTATTGCATCAATTTCACTTTTAGTAATCGGTTGTTTATATGCAATTATAGCCAATACTTCAAGAGCTGCTTGGGAAAGTTTTTTAACCTTTACAGGGGTGCATAGTTTTTCAACATATTCTTCATTTTCACTGATAGTAATATATTGAAATGCTTTGTTGATTTCTCTTATACGAATACCTCTTCCTTCTTGTTCATACTCATTTTGAAGTTCCTTAAATAAGCCGTATGCATCATCTTTATTTATATCAAATATATCTGCAGCTTCTTTAGCTTCAAGGGGATAACCCCATACGAACATCATAGATTCAAAGGCAGACTTTATTTTCTTTTTACTATTCAATTTCATTCTCCTTCTTATCAATTTTTTTAACTAAAATATTTCCGTAATTTTCTTCTTGCTCAGCAGTTACTATTTGTTCTTTCATAAGCTCCAAAACAGAAACAAAAGTCAAAGCTACATCATAGTTATCATCTTTGTTTGGAATTAATTCACTAAATTCATAATAATCACTTTCAAGTTTTCCATTAAAAACTGAAACGATTTGGTTAATCCTTTCTTCTATAGAAGCTTTTTGCTTTTCAACTCTTTGATAATTCTTACGAACATCAGATATCTTTTTCTTTCTTTCCAAAAAAAGTATAAATGCTTTAGCAAATTGATCTACATCCAGATTTATCATTTCATCTGGGTTATCAAGGTATTTGGAAATATCTTCTTGGGGTTTCTCAAAAACTCCAGAAAAGTATTCCATTTTTTTTTCAAGCATGGCTGCCCTATACTTTGTTAACTTATATTCCTCAAGTTTATGAACTAGCTCAACTCTAGGGTCATCTTCAATTAGAAATTCACCATTTTCACTAAACCTTGGGATTAGCATTTTTGATTTTAGGTTTATCAATACAGCTGCTAACACAATGAATTCTGTAGCAACCTCAACATCCAAATCATCTAAAGCTTCCAAATAATCCACATATTGCCTTGTTATTTCAGCAACTTTAATATCATAAATGTTCATTTTGGAGTTCTCTATTAAATATACTAGAAGATCAAATGGTCCTTCAAAGCTTTCAAGTTTTATTTTATACATTATTCTTTGCCGTCTCCCTATTATAGTATAACAACGCTCCAACTACCATAATACTGCCTATTATTTGCCAAGATGTAGGTATTTGTTTTAAAAAGATTATACTTAAAATGATTGCAAAAACCGATTCTCCTGAACTCCAAGTTGATACATATAATGCATCTACGTGTCCTATGCATAGATTAAATACAGCATGAGCTCCAATCTGACATACCAAAGCATAAGCTACTAACAATATGTAATCCTTTACATCATATCCAAAAACAGGTGTATTGGTAAATATTATTCCCAAGATAAAGAAAATCCAACAAAATATAAAAACCAACATTACATAAGGCCTACCTGATACTCTTTTCCTAGCAGCATCTCCCACAAGAAAGTATGCTCCCATAAAGCTTCCTGCTAAAAAAGCTAATATATCTCCTAAAAAAACTCCTTGAGAAAGCATTTTGTAGTCTAGCCCTGCAATAATAGTACTACCAATCAGCGCCGCAACAATTGCAAGTACTGCTTTATATGTAATTTTGCGTCTCCAAATAAGCACACTAACACATAATACTAATAATGGATGTAACGATGCTAATACAACGGCACTAGGTACATTTGTTATTTTTACTGCATTAAACCAGCAAAAGAAGTGGGCAAAAAGAAAAAAGCCCGCTAAAATTGTAAGTAAAAAATCTTTTTTTGATATTCTTTTAAGCTCCTCTTTTTGATTTCGAACAACTGGAACTATAAAAAAAGGTGTTGCTATTAATAGTCGCCAAAACCCTATGGCTAGCGCTGGCGCTTCTATAAGTGCTCCAAAAATCCCAGAAGTAGACCCCGCTAAAACTCCTAATATTACAAATATTTTGGCATACTTAACAAAAAATGCTTCCTTTGACTGATTCATATCTCTCCGTCCATTAATTTTTTTATGTTAACATCAAAAGGAGGTTTTATAATACCTCTTTCAGTTATAATCGCTGTTATATATTCATGGTTTGTAACATCAAATGCTGGGTTATATGTTTTTATCCCCAATGGAGCCATTGGTTTCTCGTACCACATTTTATATATCTCATCGCCATCTCTCTCTTCAATTAAAATATCATCGCCACATTTAGTGCTCATATCTATTGTTGAGGTTGGAACAAACATATAAAAAGGTACATTATATTCTTTGGCTAATATTGCCACACCAGAAGTGCCTATCTTATTTGCGCCGTCTCCGTTTGATGCCATCCTATCGCAGCCTACTAAAACAGCTTTAACCCATCCGTTTTTCATTACTAAAGAAGCCATATTATCACAAATCAATGTGACATCTATACCTACTTTATTTAATTCCCAAGCGGTTAGTCTTGCCCCTTGCAAAAGTGGTCTTGTTTCATCAACATAAATTTTAAAATTATACCCTTGCTCATGACCTAGATATATCGGAGATAAACTTGTTCCATATTTTGCGGTTGCAATAGTCCCCGCATTACAGTGAGTTAGTATTCCCATTCCCTTTGAAAGCAAACTTAAGCCATACTCGCCCATTTTCTTGCAATTTTCTTCATCTTCAAGCCTTATTTTTTCAGCTTCAACAAAAAGAGCATTTATCCCCTCTTCTACCAATTCTTTTCTTGATTTGTTAAAGCAAAGGCCCGATTCTCCACAGTATTCAAAAAACCTTTCTTCCATTCTGTTTAATGACCATTCTAAATTAACCGCAGTAGGTCTTGATGTTACTAAATATTTTTTTACTTTTCTAAGATTTTCACCTAACTCGCTTAAACTTTCACCATCATAATCCTTAATGGATATATACAGACCGTAAGCAGCTGCAACTCCTATAGCAGGAGCACCTCTAACTTTAAGTTTGTTGATTCCCACCCATACATCTTCTTCATTTTTGATTTCATAATATATTTCTTCCCCAGGGAGTTTTGTCTGATCTAAGAAATACAATTTGTCATTTTCATATTTTACTGGAACTATATCAAATACATTCATTTTATACTCTCCGTCTATCAAATTACCAAATAATTATACCACAATAAATAAGCTAAGCCAAATAAAGAAATGTTATAAACGCATCATAAAATATGATATAATCAATTTGGAGGTACAATTATGGATAGATACTTAAGTAAAGAAGATGCTTTACAACTACTGAAAAGAAATAACACTGGTATTATTTCTATGATAACTAAAGAAGAAAACCCTTATGGCGTTTCAGTAAATTATGTTTACGATGAAGAAACAAATGCTTTATACTTTCACAGCAAGCCTATAGGCAAAAAAATAGAAAGCATAGAAAGAAACTCCCATGTTTCATTTTTAGTATTTGATAATAATAATGTAGTAGCTGATGCTTATGTTACCCACTACCAAAGTGCTATAGTAACTGGGAACGCAGAGTTGATTAAAGAAGAACAGGCTAAAATTAAATATTTAAAGAAGTTATGTCTTCATACCGTGCCAGAAAGAATGGATCGCTTTGATAATGTGGTTAGTAACTATATTAAAGGTATGGTTATGGTAAAAATTTCCGTTACGGAAATCACGGGTAAACAAAATAGAGATGATTAGTAAATTACCTTTAGCAAGTATAGTCCTTGCGGTGGTGCAGTAGGCCCTGCCGCTATTCTATTTTTTGTTTCCACAATTGTTAAAATATTATCTGCATTGATTTTCCCTAAGCCTATTTCAACCAATGTCCCTATTATGATTCTTACCATATTATATAAAAAACCATCCCCTGTAATATAAATTGATATAATATCATTATCCTTTACTATTCTTATATCACTTATTGTCCTCACTGTAGTTTCCCTTGGTGAGCCTCCTGAAGCTTCAAAACTCTTAAAGTCATGTGTTCCAATTAAATATTTGCTAGCCTTTAAAATATTATCCATATCCAAGGATCCTTTAACATAATATGCGTAATTTCTATGAAAAATATTGCCTTTTTCATTATTTAGAATATCATATCTGTAAGTTTTACCTTTTGCTGAAAATCGGGCATTAAAGCTTTCATCCATATCCTTTGCTGAAAGAATCCTAATATCGCCTTGCTTTTCATTATTGTTCTTCCCTCCTGAAAATGAATTATTTAAAATATATGGCAACTTTTCCGTCGGTATATTAACATCCCAATTAAAGCTAGCACATTGGCCATAGGCATGAACTCCCCTGTCTGTACGGCTAGTTCCTGATATATTAATATCCTTTTTTGCAATATAGCTTAAAGCCTTTTCAATTTCACCTTGCACTGTCCTTTTATCAATTTGCTTTTGCCAACCATAAAAATTTGTACCATCATATTCAATTTTTAATAAAACATTCTTATTCATATTATACCTACAAATTCAAAGTAAAATCCCATAGAAAAAGCGTATATATAATAAACGATGCAAATATATATGGCATCATCGGTCTAGAATCCTTCAATGAAATTCTTTTTTGGGCTAATAAATATGCAAAATGTATCGCACCTAAAAATGTGCTTATTATAAATGTAATTATTATACCATTTAAGCCTAACACCAAACCTAAAGATGCATACATTTTAATATCCCCACCACCGATTGCATCCTTTTTGTATACAGCTTTTCCAATGGCCCATAACACCAATAAAATGAATAGACCTGCAATAGCTCCGTATAATTGATTAGTCCAATCATCATGAAAACCAAAAAAGCCTATGGCAGAAATAGCCACTAAAATATTTATTTGGTCAGGTATTATACCATATTTTATGTCAGAAACAGTAGCAATAAGTAACAGATTCATGACAATCAATACTGTAATAGAATATATCAAAGACATTGTGATTACAATATAAATAGAAGTGGCACCGAACAGTCCTGTGAAAATCCATTTCCATGGAGTACTAGTTAACCTTTGTTGATTTTTACCAATTATATCTTCAGTCGGACTCTCTCCTTCATTTAAAAACCACTTGTATGGCAAATGATTGAATAACACAACTACTCCATTACCTAAAAAGAAGGATATTATTATAACTATTGTAATTCTTATTAATAAATATACAGTAAATTCCATTTAGTCCCCTTTCAATTAGTTCATTCTATCAAACAAACAATATTAAAACAATCCTTTAAATAAATTTAATACATAGTCTGTTATAATGATTTCAGATAAAAAATTTCGGAGGATTGTATGAGTATTTTTGATTTCGATTTAAGTTCGTTAATTCTTAATCCATTTGTTTTAATGTTCCTAACTGTATCCGTAGGTTTAGCTCTAGGTAAAATCAAATTTGGAGTATTTAGCCTTGGTTCATCAGGGGCACTTTTTTTAGGCATTTTTTTGGGTTGGCTTGTATATCGTTATGGATTAAATATATACAATGGTTCGGATGATGGAGGTTTGGCCTACGATGCCGCTATGAAAATATTTGAAGTAAATGGAGGACTATTAATTAACAAGTATTTTTTCATAACTTCCTTGATATTTTTTGTTGCAGCCGTTGGCCTTCTTGCTTCAAAGGATTTGGGTATTGTTCTTAAAAAATACGGTGGCAAATTCATTGCTCTTGGAATAATAATAACCTTTGTAGGTGCTGCATCAACTTACGCTGCCACAGGCTTCCTTGATAACGCAAATCCTTACTCAATTAGCGGGGTATACACTGGAGCATTAACCAGTTCTCCCGGATTAGCTTCTGCTTTGGAAACAGCAGAGTCACAATCTTCATATAATGCTGAATCATTTGATGAACTTGATGATAATACGCAAAACGTAATCGTTGATGTTATAAATCTTACTGAGGATGAAAAACTCCCTTATGATATAAACGAATTAACCGAAAAACAAAAAACAACTTATATAACAAATGCCACAGGTCAAGTTGGTACAGGTTATGCTGTTGGTTATCCCTTTGGCGTCATAATAGTTATTTTAAGTGTTAATTTTTTAAGCAGAATATTTAAATTTGATATTGAGCTGGAAAAAAAGCGTTATACTGAAGAAATGTCCAAAGCAAGGGATATATCAACTGTAAAAAGAATACCAACATCTCCTTTTAGTACTATTTCCTTTGCCATAGTCTGCATAGCAGGGTATTTATTTGGAAATTTTAAAGTTTTTATGGGACCCCTGGGTTATGTATGCTTGGAATCCACAGGAGGAGTATTAATAGCAGCTCTTTTGCTAGGATATATAGGTAGAATCGGACCACTTTCCTTTAGAATGAATGAAAGCACTTTATCAACAATTAGGGAATTATCCTTAGCTTTCTTTTTGGCGATAGTAGGCTTGAATTATGGGTATGGTGCCATAACCTCCTTAACGGGTTCTGGCCTTACCTTGGCGATGACTTCAGTAGGTGTAGGAGTAATATCAATATTAGTAGGCT
Source organism: Anaerovoracaceae bacterium (assembly GCA_035268985.1). Taxonomy (GTDB): domain Bacteria; phylum Bacillota; class Clostridia; order Peptostreptococcales; family Anaerovoracaceae; genus JAAYHV01. Next base: position 13,713 of record DATFJV010000125.1, read on the forward strand.
TCCTTGTGGGAAGATACGCATTTCATTTGAATTGGGTAATGCTAGCTGGGGCTCTTTGTGGAGGGATGACTTCAACACCAGGTCTTGGCGCTGCTACTGATGCATTGGACAGTGAAGACCCTGCAGCCGGATATGGTGCCACTTATCCTTTCGCCTTATTTGGAATGATAGTTTTTACTATAATTATGCATAAATTACCGATGTTATAAATAGCAAAGCCCCTTTAAAGGGGCTTAAGCTATTAAGATATATTGTTATTTGAAAATTTCTATTTCATCGCTTCTACTATGATTTCCAGTTATGGAAAATTCAACCCATTCTGAGATATTAACTGCATGATCGCCGATTCTTTCAAAATACTTAGCAATCATTAAAAGATCGAGCCCTGATTCAGCAGAATCTCTGTTGTCCGCAATATTTTCAACTATTTCACATTTTACTTGATCAAAACGCTCATCAACAACATCGTCGTATTCCATTACTTTATATGCTAAAGCTAAATCTTTTTCCACAAAGGATTTAATAGAATCCCTAACCATGTTTATTGTAGCTTCGCCCATATTCATTATATGTGTATTATCCTTTATATTGGTTCCCTTTACGTATTTACTGATTTCTGCAATATCAGCAGCTTGGTCACCAATTCTTTCCATATCTGATATCATTTTTAATGCAGATGAGATCATTCTTAAATCCTTAGCCACTGGCTGTTGTCTTAACAAAAGCTTTAAGCATAAATCTTCAATCTCTCTTTCAATATTGTCTATCTCTTGCTCATTTTCATTAACCTCTTTTATTAATCTCTTATTATTCTCTGTCAGCGTTGCAACTGCTAAATTAATTGCATTCTCACATAGATTACCCATTTTTATTAAACTTACATTTAACGCTGCCAATTGTTCATCAAATTTACTTCTCATTATCCAAACCTCCCTGTGATATAGTCTTCTGTTTTCTGCTCCTTTGGAGTAGAAAATATAATTTCTGTATCATTAAACTCAATTGCTTCACCAAGTAAGAAAAAAACTGTCTTATCTGAAATTCTAGCAGCCTGCTGCATGTTATGCGTTACCATAACTATTGTATAGTCTTTCTTAAGCTCCGTTGCAAGTTCTTCAATCTTTAATGTTGATATTGGATCAAGTGCAGATGTTGGTTCATCCATTAATAGAATCTCTGGTTGAACAGCAAGTGCTCTAGCTATACATAATCTTTGTTGTTGTCCCCCTGATAATCCTAAAGCATTTTTGTGCAATCTATCTTTAAGTTCGTCCCAGATTACTGCATTCTTTAGCGACTTTTCCACTATTTCATCTAAGGATTTTTTATCTTTTAGCCCATGTGTTCTTGGTCCATAGGCAACATTATCATATATTGACATTGGAAACGGGTTGGGACTCTGAAAAACCATGCCCACTCTTTTTCTAAGCATATTTATGTCTAAATCTCCGTATATATTTTCATCATCCAAAAGAACTTCCCCAGTTATCTTGCAACCTTCTACTAAATCATTCATTCTGTTTAATGATTTAAGCAGTGTGGATTTGCCACAGCCAGATGGTCCAATAAGTGCCGTTATTTCGTTTTTAGGAAAGATTAAATTTATATTCTGTAACGCTTGGAATTCGCCATAGTACAAATCTAAATTATTTATTTTAATTTTATCCATTATCCACTCCTTACTTTGTATTTTTAGCAAACTTACCAGCTATAAATGTTGAAACCGCATTTATCAAAAGTACCATAATCAAAAGCACTACAGATGTGGCAAAAGCTGCATCCACATATATGCCTTCATTAATCAAAGCATACATATGTATTGATAGTGTTCTTCCAGAGTCCATAGGGTTAAATGCTTGCCCTGTAACTGTACCTGCAGTATAAATAAGCGCTGCAGTTTCTCCTACTATACGACCAACAGACAGAATTATACCTGCCAAAATACCCCTTGCTGCACTGGGAAGTACTATTCTTATAACAGTTCTAAGTTTGCCAGCGCCAAGTCCATAACTACCTTCTCTATAACTGTCCGGAACAGCTTTTAATGCTTCTTCTGTGCTTCTCATTATAAGCGGTAAACACATTATAGCCAAGGTAAAAGCCCCTGCCATCAAAGAATAACTCCACCCTAGGGTCATTACAAACAGTAAAAATCCAAATAGACCGTATACTATTGAAGGTATTCCTTGCAAGGTTTCCGTAGTTAATCTAATTATTCCTACTAATCTGTTACCTTTTTTTGCGTACTCCACTAAGTATATCGCTGAACCTATACCAAATGGCACTGATATTAAAAGCGCCCAAAATACCATTAATAATGTATTTACTATGGCTGGCATCATGGAAAGATTGTTTGTTGAATAATCCCATGCAAACATATTTAAGTTTAAATACGGTACCCCTTTTACCATAATATATATTATTATTAAAAGTAATAGACCTACAGTTATTAAAGCTCCTAACACAGTTAATAATGCCAAGAATAAGGATAAAGGGCTTTTCTTATATTCTTTTAATTTGTTTTTAAATGTTCTATTGTTTATACCTATTGTTTCTGCATTCATTATAAACCCCTCCTTTTTAAAATATTAAAGACAAGGTTTATGATAAGTATAAATACAAATAGTACCACTGCAGTCGCTATTAAAGCCTCTCTATGAAGTCCAGCAGCGTAGCCCATTTCTAAGACTATATTTGCAGTCATAGGTCTTACCCCTGATAATATACTTTCAGGAAGAATTGCCTGATTACCTACTACCATAATCACCGCCATTGTTTCACCAATAACGCGGCCTACGCCCAATACTACCGATGCTATTATCCCTGATTTTGCTGCGGGTATTACTGTAAAGAAAACACTTCTTTCATGGGTTGCACCTAGTGCTAATGCCCCTTGATAGTATGCCTCAGGTACTGCTCTTATTGCAGATTCCGATAAACCTATTATTGTTGGCAATACCATTATAGCTAGTACAACAGAAGCTGCTAATATACTTTTTCCGCTTCCTCCAAACATAACTCTGAATGCGGGTACAATCAGCATTAGTCCGAAGAAACCATATACGATTGACGGTATACCAGCTAGCAAATCTACCGCTGGTTTTAACCATTTATATACTCCTTTAGGGCAAAATTTTGCCATGTACGTGGCACAAAATATTCCGATGGGTACTCCTAGTATTATTGCTCCTAATGTAACATATAAACTAGCCATTATCATTGGAAATATGCCATATACACCATTTAATGGTTTCCATGATGTTCCAAGAAGAAAATCACCAAAACCTATTTCTGCCATAGCGGGTATTCCACTGGCAAACAAAAATATGCATATAAGAAATACTGCAACTATTGAAGCACATGCAGCTAGCAAAAATACATATTTCATTATTATCTCTTTGTTCTTCTTCATAATCTCTCCAACATATCTTAATTCTGCTAATTAATATTATAGCAAGGCCCATTTAAAGGCCTTGCTTTTGTTTTTGTTACTGTACTTCCGACCAATCTGTTAATTCACCTATGAATATTTTACAAATTTGATCAAGAGTTAATTCTTGAACTGTGTTGTCATTGTTAACTACTACTGCTATACCATCTTTAGCAATTACTGTAGCTTCGATATCATCAGATTTTTCACTGTCTTTAATTTCTCTTGAAGCCATACCGATATCTACGATACCATTAGTTGCTGTTTGTACACCTGTAGTTGAATCAGACTGTTGTACTTCTACTGTTACATCTGGGTTTAATGCTACATATGCTTCCTTCAAAACTTCCATTACCGGAGTTACTGAAGATGATCCACCTAACATAATGTTTCCAGATAATCCTTGAGATTCATAAGCTTCAGCATCTGAAACGCTAATGTATCCTTCTTCTTCGATTATAGCTTGTCCATCAGCACTCATAATAAACGAAATTAAATCCCCTGCAACTTCACTCAATCCTTCAGTTTTAGTTACGATATTGAATGGCCTAGCAATTGGATAAGTTCCCGCTTTAATGTTATCAACTGTAGCTTCTGCTCCATCTACTTTTACTGCAGTTACTGTGTCACTTAGCGACCCTAGTGAGATGTATCCGATGGCCTGTGGGTTTCCTTCAACACTAGTAATTACAACTTGTGTACTGTTTGAAATTTCAGCAGTATCTGCAGTCCTATCAATTTTTTCTCCACTATCATCTTTAACTTGAATTCCTGCTAAACCTACGAAAGCTCCTCTAGTTCCAGAACCTTCTTCTCTAGATATTACTGTGATATCACCTGAAATTCCTTCACTATCAGTTGCCTCACCATCATTAGCTCCGCAACCAGTAAAGATTCCTGCAGTTAGAGCTAATACGCATCCTAATGCAATTAATTTTTTTAGATTTTTCATTTAATTTTTCTCCTTATTTATAATTATTATCAAACTATAATATGGATTATACGTTTGAAATGTTAAATCTAAAACCATAATTATATTAAATCTATGTAAAATAAAAACGCCCTTAGGCGTTAGGCGTCTTTACTAATTAATTCATTTAGCACTTCATAATTTGTTTTGCATTTCATTTTTTTGTTTCCAATTATCTGATAATCATCTCTACTCTTACCTAGTATGAGTATTACCCAATCGTCCTTTGAACCTTTGGTATAATTAAAGGCTTCCCTAATTCCTTCCTCTCTACTATTTAGTATTTCTACAACTTCAGGACCTGGAATCATATGAGAAACTATATCTTTGCCTATATTTTTATAGTTTTCTTCCGCTGGGTTATTTGGAACTATATAAATATTGTTTGCATATTTTGATGAAACCTCTCCGGTTTCCTTTCTTCTGTTATATGCTTTGCCGCCGACACATCCAAATGTAACTGCAATTTTCCTATCAGTATAATTCTTTTTAACATGTTCAAATATCTTTTCAAAACTGTCTCCATTATGGGCATAATCTATAATTGCTACAATTTTATTATCATTTGATCTGAACATTTCCATTCTACCTGGGACAAAACTATTTAATAATCCTGTTTTTATGACCCCTACAGGAATGCCATAATCATAAGCCACAGCAATTGCCGCCACAGCATTATACGCATTAAATTTGCCCGCCATGGGTATTGTGAAATCAAAGTCCTCTTTATAAATCTTTAAACAAATATCTAGTTCATTATTCTTTTCGATTATATTTTGCACCGCTATATTGTCATTTTTCGATAACCCAAAGGTTTTTAAATCACATCTTGCATATTTTTTTATTTCATTTATTTCGTCTATTTCAGAGTTGACCCATGCCTTTTTGCAATTATTAAAAATCAACAATTTTGAATTAAAATAATCTTCATATGTGGGATGTTCCCTATTGCTAATATGATCATTGCTTATATTTAACAGAGCTGCTATGTCAAATCTTAACCCATGGCATCTTCCATACTTTAAGGCTTGGCTGGAAATTTCCATAATAACAGCTTTTTTATTCATGTTTATAGCATTTCTAATGTGCTTAAATAAATCTAATGTTTCTGGAGTCGTAAGTTCGGCCTTTTTATTATTAACACCATCATAAATTTCTATGCCACTAATAAATGCACATTCATCTTCTCCTATACTTTTCATATATTCATTCATAATCGATTTAAGCATATAAGTAGTAGTTGATTTACCTTTAGTACCAGTGATACCTATAATATCTATATCATCTTCATTAGGAAAATAGAATTTTTTAGCTAGTATAGACATCGCTTTTCTAACATCGCTAACTATAATTGTTGAAGTTTTATGGGCATTGTCACCCATAACCACATGTTCAGAAACATAGCATACAGCTCCTCTATCTATAGCCTCTAACAGATATTCCTTTCTAAATGTTTCTCCTTTACAAAAAAATGCAGCCCCTTCTTTAACTAATTTAGAATTATATTCTAGCTCTTTTACGATATCTTCTCCCTCGTTAAAAAGTTTTACTACTGTTACAAGCTTTGCTTTCATCAATTCTTTATAGCAATCTATAATTTTCATTATAACCTCCAAATATCTTGTAGTTATATTATATCATATAGTTTTATTTTTGTATGCAAAAACTCCCCGTTAAAAAACGGGGAGCATATATATACACATATCACACACAATTTATAAATCGTCTCTATTCACAGGGCAAGACATACATCTAGGGCCACCTCTACCTCTAGATAATTCTGCACTTGGTATTGTTAACACTTCCACGCCTTTTTTCTCCAATAACGCATTTGTCACATAATTTCTCTCGTATGTAACTACCTTGCCAGGGGCAATACAAAGGGTATTTGAACCATCATTCCACTGTTCTCTTTGCGCCGCCATTAAATCATCACCGCCACAACGGATTAAATCAACTGCTGGCAATTTTAAAGCCTTTTTAAGAATATTGGTTAAATTATCAGTAAACAATTTGAATTGAGATTTTCCATCTTTATCCAAAGTTATTTCAAATACCTGTAAAGGACCTTCTATTTCTGGATGAATAGTAAACTTATCAAAATCCACCATTGTAAATACCGTATCTAGATGCATAAAAGCTCTTTTTTTAGGAATTGAGAGCACCAATACTTTATTGAATGTAGATTTATTAAGCATATTTTCGGCAAATCTTTCTATGGCTTTAGGTGTGGTTCTTTGACTCATCCCTATAGCTACAATTTCGTTGGAAAGAACTAATACATCTCCACCTTCTATGGAAGCTTCGTGGTCATAATCATACCATAACTGTGATCCCTCTGGAGCGAAGTCTTTGTTATGTAAATACATATACTTAAGTAACAAACATTCTCTCCTTCTTGCTGCCGTACTCATATGATGTACACTTAATCCATTACCTACACATGCACCTGGATCTCTTGTAAAATAAAGGTTTGGCATAGGATCTAGATAGAAAGGGTATTCTGATGTTATAAAATCAGCTAAACTTTTAGCTTTTATTTCACCTATTTCATCTTTCTTAATACCAGATATAGTTTTACTTACCATGTCTTTAACAGGCATATTATATAGATAATCATAAATAGCTTCTTGAACGCCTTTAGAATTTATATTACTCTCATCTAATAATTTGTTCAAAAATTCAGCTTTTACCTTTTCGTCTTTCAAAGCTTTAGCAGTTTCGTTAACATAATAAACTACTTCAACGCCATTTTCTCTCAATAACTCAGCAAACCTATCATGTTCTTTTTGTGCTACGCTCAAAAATGGAATATCATCAAACAATAATCTTTCAAAGTTATCTGGAGTTAATCCTTCTACTTCAGGCCCTAGCCTATGAAGTAATACTTTATTTAATTTTCCTATTTCAGAATAATTATGTATTCCTGGATGCATAATAAACTCCTTTCAAATACTTAACTATGTAATATTATGCTATAGTAGCAACAATTACAGCTTTAATTGTATGCATTCTGTTTTCTGCTTCATCAAACACAACTGAATGCTTTGATCTAAACACTTTATCTGTTACTTCACGAATATCGTATCCTAGTTCTTTTTGGCTACTTGCCATCTTTGTATTAAAGTCATGGAATGCTGGCAAGCAATGCTCAAATATTACATCTGGATTACCTGTCTTTTCTACCATTTCCATTGTTACCTTATAT
>DATFJV010000126.1:0-4100 GCA_035268985.1 Anaerovoracaceae bacterium
TAGCTGGAATGGGAACACATAAGGAACTATTGAAAAATTGTGAGGTTTATTTAGAAATAGCAAAATCTCAATTATCAGAAAAGGAATTGGAGGTTAGCTAATGGTTGATAATAGCAAATTAAGACCTGTATCTGAAAATAAATATAAAGCTAGAGGTCATGGCCCAATGGGAGCGGCTAGGGCAGCAGAAAAGCCGAAGGATTTAAAAGGAACATTGGGCAAATTATATAGATATTCCAAAAAAAATATCCCATTGGTTATTTTCGGAGTATTGCTAGCTATAGGTGGAGCCGCATTAACTTTAATGGGGCCAAATATACTATCTAAAATGACAGATGAAATAGCTGAAGGGATAATGACTAGTATTGATTTAGATTTTATATCTAACTTGGGAATAATTTTATGCGTAATATATTTAGTGAGCCTTTTGTTTAACTCGTCCCAAAGGTTTATCTTCGCAACAGTTGCTCAAAAAATATCAAAGGGTATGAGAACGGATATTACTAAAAAGATTAATAGATTACCATTAAATTATTTTGATAAAAATAGTTATGGTGATGTTCTAAGTAGAGCAACTAATGATGTAGATAAAATAGGGCAAACTCTTAACAGAAGTTTAAGCACTTTAGCAAATTCCACCGCAACATTGGTTGGAGCAGTTTTTATGATGCTTGCAACTGATGTCAAAATGACTGTTGCAGCAGTTACAGCAGCAACATTGGGTTTTGCATTAATGATGTTTATCATCAAGAAATCACAGAAATACTTTAAAGCACAACAGAAGTCATTGGGTGAAATTAACGGTTTGGTTGAAGAAAGCTACAGTGGACACAATATAGTAAAAGTGTATAATGCAAGTCCTGAATTGAAAAAGGATTTTAATGAGATAAATGAGGAACTCTTTGCTAGTGCTTGGAAGTCTCAATTTATTTCAGGGCTTATGATGCCAATGATGACATTTGTCGGAAATCTTGGATATGTTTCGGTCTGTGTTGTGGGAGCTATGCTAGTAATAAACGCTGAGATTACAATAGGTGTAATAGTTGCCTTTATGGTATATGTTAGACTTTTTACTCAGCCTCTATCTCAAATAGCTCAAGCGGCTACGGATTTACAATCCACGATAGCAGCAGGGGAGAGGGTATTTGAATTCTTGGTGGAAAAGGAATTGCCTAAAGAAGGAGAAAATCTAAATGAAATATGTTGTGCAGTCGGAGATGTTGATTTTAAAAATGTTAAATTTGGGTATATTGAAGATGAAACAATAATTCACGATTTTAGTGCGGAAATAAAATCGGGAGAAAAGATTGCCATAGTAGGACCTACTGGGGCAGGTAAAACCACCTTGGTTAATTTGATTATGAGGTTTTATGAAATACAAAATGGTGAGATTAAAATTGATGGTATTCCAATTAACAAAATTAGTAGGAGCAATTTGCACAAACAATTTTCTATGGTATTACAAGATTCATGGCTATTTGAGGGAACCGTAAGAGACAATATTATATATAATAGTGAAGCAAACGAAGAGGAAATGATAAGTAGCTGTAAAGTTTTAGGTATACATCATTTTATTATGACCTTACCTAATGGTTACGATACTATTTTAGATGACCATTCAAATATTTCACAAGGACAAAGACAACTTATAACTATAGCAAGGGCAATGATTGAAAATGCACCAATACTAATTTTAGATGAAGCGACAAGTTCGGTTGACACCAGAACGGAAGAACTAATTCAAAAAGCAATGGATAGACTTAGTGAAGGTAGAACGGCTTTTATAATAGCTCATAGATTGTCCACAATAAAAAATGCCGATATGATTTTAGTAATTAATGATGGGGATATTATTGAAAAAGGTAACCATGATTATTTGATGGGAATAAATGGTTTCTATGCAGGTTTATATAATAGTCAATTTGAAGAAGTATCATAAGAATTATCACCAAAAAACCCGCATTTGCGGGTTTTTATATGTAACCATTTGCTTTTTTTAATATTGCATTAGCAATTAATAGATGGCCCTTTTCATTAGGATGGATACCGTCAACACATAGGTAACTTTTATAATCATTGGTTGAAATAAACTCATTTGTTATGTCTATAAAAGGAGTATTGGTTTTTTCGGCTAATGATATTATGGCTTTATTATATGATTCATGCCATCTATATATAAATTCCACATCATTACCTAAGAAGTTCATAATGTTGTTTTTATTTAAACCCTTTGATACCCAATTAAAAAAACGGTCTGAATCTATAGGTGGCAATGTCAAAATAATTGGAGTACTGCCTAGTTCCTGAATTTTACTAAGCATATTTTCATAATATGCAACAAATTTATCTGTTGGAACTTTAGAAAGATGCGTATCTTTAGGGTTAGCTGCCACTTCTGGCCAAAGAAAATCACAATCATTTCCACCAAACTCCAAAACAGTGTATTTATAATCCTTCAAAGAATCGAATTTTCTATTAAGTATTTCAATACCTTTTTTTACAGTACAGCCGAATTTTGCATAATTTTTCACAATAAGATTTTTATCTTTACTAATGATATTATAAAAACTATTTTTTGCAAAAGTGTATTTGCCTATTGATTCATCATATATGATTCCTTTAGCCACGGAATCTCCCAATATACATATATTCATTTTACCTCCAAAATAATAAAGCTAATCTTTAGATGTGATATCGAATATTATATTATATAATTTTAAAAATGTCAATATAGTTGTAAGTATTATTTATTTATGGTAAAATATTTTAGGAGGGCATATGAATATTGAAAAATTAATTGAAAAAATTGAAAATGACAGACCCGAAAAATGGGAAGATTTGCCGGATTTTATGATATATAAGGATCAATTAATATCGTATATGAGAAAGCAACATATAGGTTTTGGAGAAGGTGAGAACCTTACTTCTGCAATGATTAATAATTACACAAAAAGTGGTCTTTTACCAAGGGCAAATGGTAAGAAATATGGAAAAGAGCATATAGCTTCATTAACCATGACTAGTTTGCTGAAGCAAGTTTTACAAGCAGATGATGTTATAAAATTGGTGGATAATTATCAAGAGGAAAATATTAAACTAACATATGATAAATACTTAGATTTATTAGATCAAGAGTTAAAGGAATCGCTTAATATTATAAAGGACAAAAAAAATATTGATAGTCATGAACTTGCTATGAGATTGGCGGTGTCATCTTATATAAATAAATTATTATGTCAAAAATTGATTGAAGAAGAGGATATTAAAGAGGATAACATTGATGGTGATTAGTAAAGATGAATGTTTACAAATATTAAGAGAAATTAAAGATGTGGCTTTTGAAACAGTAGACGATAAGGGAAGCCGCATACTCATATAATAGATTTAATAATATCTGAAAATGAAGTAGCTATTAGAAATCTGTAAGTAAAAACTAGGCAATCGCCCCTCGATTTATCGAGGGACAGGTGGCAGAGCAAAGGGAAAAGAAAGGAAATATCAAAATATTTATATAGCTATTAAGCAAGCCAAGGCAAATTGTGTAATGAAGAGCATAACTGAATACATAGAGAAGAAGCTTGGGTTAAAAGTCAATGTTAAAAAGAGTAAAGTTGATAAGCCAAACAAGATTAAATATCTAGGCTTTGGATTTTACTATGATACGCATGATATAAGATACAAGGTAAAACCATACAAGAAATCAGTAGATAGATTAAAGACAAAGATTAAAAAACTAACTTAAAGGAGTTTGCATCAGATTTAAAGACAATCTATCATGCTAATTCAGAGGAGACAGCTTATTCTAATGTGCTTGAACTAACAGAAAAATGGAATGATAAATATCCTAACTCAATGAAGAGCTGGGATGTTAATTGGGATGCAATTAGCCCTATCTTTAAATTCTCAGCAGATGTACGTAAGGTTATTTATACGACTAATGCAATAGAGAGTTTAAACAGCACATATAAGCGACTAAATCGCCAGAGGAGCGTATTCCCTAAAGAAACATCCTTGCTAAAAGCTCTGTTTTTAGCCGCTAAGACAGCCACTAAAAAATGGTCTCTGTCTCTTAGGAATTGGGCTAAGGCCTACGGAGAATT